>JAOZQC010000085.1:0-9019 GCA_029932425.1 Planctomycetota bacterium
GCCAAGAAGAAGGCACCCGCCAAGAAGAAGGCGCCCGCCAAGAAGAAGGCGCCCGCCAAGAAGAAGGCCCCGGCCCGGAAGAAGAAGTAGCGGCGCAGACCCCGGGTCACCCGGCCCGGCGAGGGCGGCGGGACGGGGGAAGAGAGAGGGCCCCGTCCGCCGCTCCCCTCCCGGTTCCTTTTTGTTGACTCCTCGGAACCGCCCTCCTACCTTTGCCTCTTTTCACACCGGCAGGTGAGCGCTCCGCGCTATCACCCCCCGGGGAGAGGCAATGCGGCTCGTCATCACCAACAACGGCTCCTACCCGCGCGTCGGAGATCGTCCCCAGGAACAACGCCTCCGGAAGGCCCTCTCGAAGTGGGAGAAGGGGCGGATCTCCGAGCAGGACCTCCGGAAGGCCGAGAGGCTCACCATCGCGGAGGTGATCCGGGAGCAGATCGCGGCGGGCGTGGAGCTGGTCACGGACGGCCAGGTCCGCTGGTACGACCCCGTTTCGCACCTGGCCTGTGCCCTGGAGAATGTCCGGCCGGGTGGTCTCCTCCGCTTTTTCGACACCAACTTCTTCTTCCGCCAGCCCGTGGTGGAAGGCGAGCCGCGCTGGGTGAGGTCGGTCCTCGCGGAGGACGTCCGCACCGCCCTCGACAGCTCCACGCGACCGGTGAAGGCCATGCTCACGGGGCCCTACACCACCGCGCGGCTCTCGATCGTGAACGCACCCGAGCTCGCGGGTGACGTCCGGCGGCTGACGCTGCTCTTCGCGGAGGCCTACGCCCGCGAGGTGGAGGCGGCGGCGAAGGCGGGCGCGAAGGTGATCCAGGTGGACGAGCCCATGCTCCTCCAGACCCCCGGAGACGTGGGCGTGGTCCGGGAGGCGCTGGGGGTGCTCGCGGAGTGCCGGGGCGAGGCGCAGCTTTCCCTCACCACCTACTTCGGGGATGCCGCCAAGCTGTACGGGGACTTCCAGGACATGCCGGTGGACATCATCGGTCTCGACTTCACCTACAGCGAGGACCTGGTCTCCAACATCGAGATGGTGGGTTCCTCCAAGGTGCTGGCCCTCGGCCTCGTGAACGGCCGCACCACCCGGCCGGACGACCCGGAGACGATCTTCCGCGCCCTCGACCGGATCCTGCCCCGGGTCTCCGTGGACCACTGCTACCTCACCTCGTCCTGCGGCCTGGAGTACCTGCCCCGGGACCGGGCCCGCCGGAAGCTCGAGCTGATGACCAGCCTGAGGTTCCGCTACATGCGGGGAAAGGGGTAGCCCATGTCCAGAGAGAGACTCGCGGAGCTCGGCCTTTCCCTTCCCTTGCTGCCCGTGACCTCGGTGGGGTCCTTCCCGAAGCCCGGCTACCTGAAGAAGGCCCGGTCGGAGTACGCCCAGCGGAAGATCACGCAGGAGGAGCTGGAGCAGGAGGAGGAGCGCGCCACCCGCTTCTGGATGGAGTGGCAGGACGAGGCGGGCATCGACGTCCTCGTGGACGGGGAGATGTACCGCGGCGACATGGTGACGTTCTTCGCGGAGACGATGCGGGGGTTCGAGATCGGCGGGCTCGTCCGATCCTACGGAAACCGGTACTACCACAAGCCCATCATCGTCCGGGAGGTGGAATGGGTGCAGCCCATCACCACCGAGTGGTTCCGGTTCGCGCAGAGCCTCACCCGGAAGCCGGTCAAGGGGATGCTCACGGGTCCGTACACGGTGATGGACTGGTCGTTCGACGAGTACTACGACAGCCGGCGCGAGGCCACGCTCGCCATCGCCGCCCAGATCCGCAAGGAGGTGGAAGCCCTGGCGGAAGCGGGATGCCGGATCATCCAGATCGACGAGCCCGCGATCTCCGTGCGACCCGAGGAGCTCCCCCTCGCCATCGAGGCCATGCAGATCTGCACGCAGGGCATCGAGGCCTACTTCATCACCCACATCTGCTACGGGAACTTCGAGAGGATCTACCCGGGGCTCCTCGAGCTTCCCGTCCACAACCTCGACCTGGAGCTCTCCAACTCCGAGCTGGACATGCTCCCCCTCCTCGCCGAGAACCCTCCGGACAAGGACATCTCGTTCGGTCTCGTGGACGTGCACTCCCGCGACGTGGAGCCCCTGGAGGTGGTGCAGGAGCGGATCGGGATGGCGCTCGAGGCGCTGCCCCGGGAGCGCCTCTGGTTCGACCCCGACTGCGGCCTGAAGACGCGCACCATCGAGGAGGCGCAGGCGAAGCTCGAGGTGATCGTCTCCGCCGTCCGGGCCGCCCGCGAGCAGGCCCCGGGGTAGGATGGAAGAGGCTCCCCGAGGCCGGCTCGGGGTCCCGAAGGGGAGGCCGGGCGGCGTCGCGGAGCGCCCCATGAACATCCTCGGGTTCAACAGCACCCACGACGCCAGCGCCGCGCTCGTGCGCGACGGGCGGATCGTGTGCGCCGTGGAGGAGGAGCGCTTCTCCCGCCGCAAGCACCACTACGGGTTTCCCGCCCGGGCGATCCGGGCGTGCCTCGAGGCGGGGGGCGTCGCCTTCGCGGACCTGGACCACGTGGCCTTCTACTGGAACCCCCGGAAGGGGCTTCTCCCCTTCGCCCTCCACGTGCTCCGCCATCTCCCCCGCTCTCTCGCCTACTTCGACCATCAGCCCGGGATCTGGAAGCGGTTCGTCTCGCTCCGGCGGAGGCTGCGCCGCGAGTACGGCTACCGCGGCCCCCTCCACTTCCTCGATCACCACGGCAACCACATCGCCTCCGCCTTCTGGCCCTCGCCCTTCCGGGAGGCGGCGGCGCTCACCGTGGACGGCACCGGCGAGTGGGAGACCACCGTCCTGGCCCACGTGGGAGAGGACGGCCGTCCGGCGGTGCTCCACTCGATCCCCTACCCCCACTCCGTGGGGAAGCTCTGGGAGACCCTCACCCAGTACCTGGGGTTCCGGCCGAACTCCGGCGAGGGCAAGGTCATGGGTCTCGCCCCCTACGGGCGCCCCGCCCTCCTCGACCGCTTCCGGGATCTCGTCCGCCTCGAGCCCGGGGGGCGGTTCCGCCTGAACCTCGACTACTTCGACTTCCATCTCGGCCGGGAAAGGAAGTTCTCCGACCGCTTCGTGCGGGTCTTCGGCCCTCCCCGGAAGCCGGAGGGTCCCCTCGAGCCCCGCCACGAGGACCTGGCCTACGCCCTCCAGGCGGTGACGGAAGAGATCCTCCTCGCCCTGGCCCGGGTCCTCCACGAGCGGACGGGCTCCCCCCGGCTCGTCCTGGCGGGAGGGGTCGCCCTGAACAGCGTGGCGAACGGACGGATCCAGCGGGAGACGCCCTTCGAGGAGATCTTCGTGCAGCCCTCCGCCGGCGACGCCGGCGCCGCCCTGGGCGCGGCACTCCGCGTGTGGCACGAGGTCCTGGACCGGGGCTCCGCCGGGAGGCACCGCATGGAGCACGCGTACCTCGGCCCGGAGTTCCCCCCGGAGAGGATGCGGGCCGCGCTCCTCGGGAAGGGCCTCTCGCCGCGGACCTCGGAGGACGTGTCCCGCGAGGCGGCGGAGAGGCTGGCCCGGGGGGAGATCCTCGGCTGGTACCAGGGCCGCATGGAGTACGGGCCCCGGGCCCTGGGCAATCGCTCCATCCTCGCGGACCCCCGCCGGGTGGAGATGAAGGACATCCTGAACGCCCGGGTGAAGCACCGGGAGGGCTTCCGGCCCTTCGCCCCCCTGGTCACGGCGGAGGCGGCGCCGGACTTCTTCGAGACCGGAGGCCGCGAGGCGCCCTTCATGCTGAGGGTCTTCCGGGTGCGCCCGGAGAAGCGGGAGCTCATCCCCGCCGTGGTGCACGTGGACGGTACGGCCCGCGTCCAGACCCTCCGCCGGTCGCAGAACCCCCGCGCCTACGACCTCGTCGCCCGGTTCGGCCGCCTCACCGGCGTGCCCGTCGTCCTCAACACCTCCTTCAACGTCCGGGGCGAACCCATCGTGTGCACCCCGGAGGACGCGGTCGCCTGCTACCTCGGCACCGGCCTCGACACCCTCGTCCTCGGGGACCTGGTGGTGAGCAAGGTCCGGCGGTAGGCCCGCATATCTCATGAGGCGCGGGGGGAAAGACGGTAAGCTCCTGCTTCCGGCCCGCCTCCCGGAAGGACGATCCCTGTAGTCCGCTACAGGGTTTCCCCGGCGCGGCGGGACGTGCGGACCGGCGCCCCGGGCGGGGAGACCCGTCGAGAAGCGTGCGCACCGGCGCGGTCCGCGGGCTAGAATGCGCGTTTCCCGGTTCGTACGGAGGGCGAGACAATGGAAGACATCCTTCTCTCGAAGGAAAACCTCTACTGGCGGAACAAGGCCCGCGAGATCGCGGAGGACGTGGTCCGCCCCGCGGCGGCGGAGTACGACCGGAAGCAGGAGTACCCCACCCCGATCAAGGAGGCCCTGCGCGAGGCGGGGCTCTTCAAGGTCTGGATTCCCGAGGAGTACGGCGGGGCGGGCGGCGAGACGCCCGTGCTCAACCTCTGCCTCATCGTGGAGGAGCTCTCCCGCGCGTGCGGAGGGGTGGGCGTGGGGTTCGCGGTGAACGCCCTCGGCTCGTTCCCCATCATCCTGGCGGGCACGCCCGAGCAGAAGGAGCGCTACCTTCCGGACATCGCGGAGGGGAAGCGTCTCATCGCCTTCTGCCTCTCCGAGAGGCTGGCCGGTTCGGACGCCGCGTCCATGAAGGCGCTCGCCGTGGAGGACGGCGATCACTACGTCCTGCGGGGCGAGAAGAAGTGGACCACGAACGGGGGCGTGGCGGACATCTACACGATGTTCGCGGTCACCGACCCGGAGTCCCGGTCCCGCCGCATCTCGGCCTTCGTGGTGGAGAAGGACATGGAGGGCTTCTCCATCGGCAAGGTCGAGGACAAGATGGGGATCCGCTGCATCCCCGTGGTGGAGACGATCTTCGACGGCGTGCGCGTGCCGAGGGAGAACCTGCTCGGCGGCAAGCCCGGCTACGGATTCAAGCACGCCATGATGACGCTGGACCATGCCCGGCCGGGGGTGGCGGCCCAGGCCCTGGGGCTGGCCCAGGGCGCCCTGGAGTACGCCCTCCACTGGGTTTGCCGGCGGCACGCCTTCGGCGGTCCCCTCTCCGCCCAGGGCCAGATCCAGGGCCGCCTGGCCGACATGCAGACCAAGGTGTCGGCGGCCCGCTACCTGGTGTACGCCTCGGCCCGGAACATCGACCGGAAGGCCCGGAACATCAACTTCCTGGCCGCCCAGGCCAAGCTCTTCGCCACCAACACCGCCATGGAGGTGACCACGGAGGCCGTGCAGCTCTTCGGCGGCTACGGGTTCATGCGCGACTACCCCGTGGAGAAGTACATGCGGGACGCCAAGATCACCCAGATCTACGAGGGCACGAACGAGATCCAGCGTCTCGTCATCGCCCGCAACCTCATCAAGTCCGCGGCCCACTACGATTTCCTGGAGCCCTACTGCCCCATGCCGTGGCTCGACGAAGAGGCGGAGGAAGCTCATAACTAATTATGCAGCAAGAGGTTAGGACATGACCGCCAAGCCGCGCGCCGCGCCCGACCCGGACAGGTTCTGGGCGGAGCTGTCGAGGAAGATCCGGGAGCACCAGAAAGTCCTGGTGGGGATCGCCGTGCTGGCCGCGGTCCTCGTGATCGGGGTCATCCTCTACGCCACCCTCCACCGGAGCAAGGTCCGCGAGCAATGGGCGGACCTCATCACCGTCACCACGCTCGGCCGGATCCGCCCGCAGCAGGAGGAGTCCATCCTGGAGGACCTGGCCCGTCGCGGGGACTCCGACCTGCGGGCCCACGCCTTCCTGAACCTGGCCGTGCTGCGGGCGAGCACGCGAGACTACGAGGGGGCCCTCCGGGCCCTGGACCGCCTGGAGGAGGTGGGCTCCGATTCCCCCCTGCTCTTCCTTCCCTCCCCGGACAGCCGCTACTCCCTGGTGCAGCTCGTGCGGCATCGGATCGAGGCGGAGAAGGGCTGGGAGGAGCGGAACCGCGTCATCGAGCCCCGGCCGGAAACGGGGCGGCTCGCCCTCGTGGAGACCAGCCGGGGCGCCTTCTGGGTCGGCTTCCTGCCCGATCTGGCCCCCGAGCACGTGAAGCGCTTCGTGGAGCTGGCCAAGGCCGGCGCCTACAACGGCACGCGGGTCTACTCCGTCACCCCCACCCAGATCCTCTTCGGGGGCGCCGCTACCCGCGACGAGGATCCCTTCAACGACCTCGAGGATCCCGAGGACCTCGCGACGATCCAGGCCGAGCCCGCCCGCTTCAAGGTGCGGCCCGCGCGAGGGTCCCTCTCCATGGTGGCCCTGGGCTTCGAGGAGAACCCCTACCGGATCTCCATCGTGGTGGGGGAGTCGGGGGCCTTCGACATCGAGAAGCGGCAGACGGTCTTCGCCCGGGTCCTCACGGATCGGGGCCCCGGAATGAAGCCCCTGGACGAGATCCGCAAGGTCACCACCTACGCCGCCTCGAAGGACCCCGCGATCCGGGAGGACGACCGCTACCGCCGCCTCGCCAACCATCCCGTGAAACCGCCGGTGATCGAGCGCATCTCCATCTGGTCCGACGGCAAGCTCGAGGAGGGGCACACCTGGGACACCTCGGCGGTGAAGCCTCCCCCCGACCCGGCCAAGGGCGGATCCGCGCCGCAGGATCGCTGATCTTCGCAACTCTTGCGAAGAAAATACGTTACGGGTTCTCTCGGGCGGCGGGTCCGCCCGGGCCGACTCCTCGCGCCGCCCGGTCCCACCACCACCCTCCCGCGTCCTCCCGCCGCGCGCCGGGACCGGAAGGCGGGGCACCCGCCGCACATCCTCCGGAGCCGGCGCCGGCCGGCGGTGAATCGCCCCCCTCCGAACCGGGCGGGCTCAGTCGCCGGGCAGGCGGAGGTCCAGGAGGTGGCCCAGCTCCTCCGCGGAGTCGTAGTCCAGCGTGACCCGGCCCCGGTCCCGTCCTCCCACGATGCGGGCCTTGGTGGCATACCGCTCCCGGAGCCGGCGCTCCAGCTCCTCGAAGTAGGCGGAGCGAACCTGCTCCGCCCGCTCCACCGGGGGAGCCGGACGGGGCCGGGCGAGCTCCTCGGTCTGCCGGACGGAGAGCCCTTCCTGCTCGATCCGCCGCGCCAGGGCCCGGCGGGTCTCGTCGTCCGGGGCGGCCAGCAACGCCCGGGCGTGGCCCATGGAGATCGTTCCACGTGAAACCATCTCCTGGATGTCGTCGGGCAGATCGAGCAGCCGGATCTGGTTCGTGATCGTGGAACGGTTCTTCCCCAGGCGCGCCGCCGCCGCCTCGTGGGTCAGGCCCAGCTCCGTCACGTACCGGCGGTAGGCCCTCGCCTTCTCGATGGGATTCAGGTCCTCGCGCTGGAGGTTCTCCACCAGGGCGATCTCCAGCATGCGGTCGTCGGGGACATCCCTCACCACCGCGGGGATGCGCTCCAGACCCAGGCGCAGGCAGGCGCGCCAGCGCCGCTCTCCCGCCACCAGCTCGTACCCGCCGTCCGATCGCCGCACCACCACGGGCTGCAGCACCCCGTGCTCCCGGATCGACGCCGCCAGCTCCCCCACGGTCTCGTCGTCCAGGGCCTCCCGGGGCTGGAACGGGTTCGGCCGGATCCGGGCGCACTCCACCCCCACGGGCTCCGCGGGCCCCACCGGCTCCCTCTCCTCGATCAGGCTGTCCAGGCCGCGACCCAGCTTCCGGGTGACCATGGGGTCCTCCTTTCGATGCACCCCATTCTCTTCCAACCCCTTCGCGGGGGCAAGACCCTGGTGCGTTTTCCGCCCGCATTCGCCGTACCGGGTCTATGATCCGGGCATCGTGCGCGCCTCTCCGACCGGACTCCGCATTTGTTCGTCTTTTGTTGGCATCCTGGCCGTGGCCTCGGTGGAGCTCCGGGGGATCCTCCGGTCCCACCCCTTCCGGATCTTCGTCCCCACCGCCGCCCTGGCCGTGCTCGGCTCCCCGGTCCTGGTCCTCTACGCCTTCCGGGTGCGGGACGCCATGATCCTGCAGGTGGGGCTCTCCACCGCCGCCCTCTTCGCGGTCCTCCTGGGCCTCCTCGCGGGATCCGGCTCGCTGGCCCGGGAGCGGGGATCCGGCCTCGTGGAGCTCGTCCTCTCCCGGCCTCCGGGGCCGGGCGCCCTGGTGGCCGGCAAGTGGCTCGGCATCGGCGCCGCCGTCGGCCTGTCCGTGGCGATCCTGGGGCTCGTGCACGCCGCGGCGCTGTGGCATGCGGGGCACCCTCCCCCGGCGGGGCCCTTCCTCGCCGCGCTCCTCGTCGCCGCCGTGCACGGTCTCCTCGCCGCCGCCGCGGCCCTGCTGTTCTCCACATTCCTGCGACCGGGTTCCGCCTTCGCCGCCGCCCTCCTCTTCCTCCTCCTCGGCCATGCGGCGGCCCTCCTGCCCGCCGGTCCCCTCGGGGAGGCGGCGCGCTTCCTCCTGCCCCGCGTACCGCACCTCAACCTGGCCGGGGAGGCCGCTTTCGGTCCTTTTCCCCCGTCCCTCTGGCTCCTGGCGGTGGCGCACGGGACCCTCTACGCCCTGTTCCTCCTCACCCTCGCCGCCCCCCTCGCCGGCCGGTCCCGCCGAGGATGACCCCGTCCCCCCCGCCGGAGGGAGGCCCGGAGATCCGCACGGCGGGCGCACTCCGCGGAACATGACATCCGGGGGAGACCGGTGTAAAAGGGGCGGACAGCGATCCGGAGGCTCTCTTGCGCTACGGCATTCTCGGGGACATCCATGCCAATCTCGAGGCCCTGGAGTCCGTCCTCGACGAGCTCTCCACGAGGGGGATCGACGCCTACGTTTCCATGGGGGACATCGTGGGGTACGGCGCGGATCCCGCGGCCTGCCTGGCGCGGATCCGGGAGATCGGGGCCGCGGTGGTCGCCGGGAACCACGACCAGGCGGTGACGGGACGCCTCTCCGTGGAATACTTCAACCCCCACGCCCGCGAGGCCATCTACTGGACCCAGGAACGGCTCTCCGGCGAGGAGATCCGGTTTCTCGCCGAGCTGCCCCTCACCCGCGTCA
>JAOZQC010000085.1:9029-9448 GCA_029932425.1 Planctomycetota bacterium
CATGACCGTGGTGCACGGCACCCTCTACAATCCCGAGAACTTCGACTACCTGCTCACCTCCTACGACGCCCATCTCTCCCTGCAGCTCCTGGAGACGCGCATCTGCTTCGTGGGGCACTCCCACGTGCCCATCACCTTCGTGAAGGACAGCACGGTGAGCTTCACCTTCGATCCCGTGATCGAGCTGGACCGGTACGAGAACGTGATCGTGAACCCCGGGAGCGTGGGCCAGCCGCGGGACGAGAACCCTGCGGCCGCCTTCGCGATCTACGACACGGAGCAGCGCACGATCTCCATCGAGCGTGTCCCCTACGACATCGAGACCGCGACCTCGAAGATCCTCCGGGCGGGGCTGCCCGCCGTGCTCGCGGAGAGGCTGTGGTTGGGAAGGTAGGGTCCGCCGCCGCCCTCCTCCTTCC
>JAOZQC010000086.1:0-8255 GCA_029932425.1 Planctomycetota bacterium
GAGACGGCGGCCTCGATCTTGGGCCCCATGGATCCGGGGGGGACCTCCCCCGCCTCGAGGCGGCGCCGGGCCTCGGCCGTCCCCATCCTCCGGATGGGTCTCTCCGCGGCGGACCCGGAGTTCTCCGAGACATGGTCCACGGCGGTGAGGATGAGGAAGAGCTCCGCTCCCACCTCCCTCGCGAGCAGCGCCGCCGTGTAGTCCTTGTCGATCACGGCCTCCACGCCGGCGAGCCTCCCGTCCCTCCGGACCACGGGGATCCCGCCGCCCCCCCCGGCGATCACCACCGCCCCCCGGTCGAGGAGATGCGCGACGAGCCCCGCGTTGAGGACCCGGAGCGGCCGGGGAGACGCCACCACCCGGCGGTAGCCGCGGCCCGCGTCCTCCACCATGTCCCAGTCGAGGGTCCGGACCAGGTAGTCCGCCCGGTAGGCGTTGTAGAACGGTCCGATGGGCTTCCGGGGCGCGACGAGACCGGGATCGGAAGCGTCCACCTCCACCGGGGTGAGGAGGCAGGCCACGTCGTCCTCGCGACCGGCGGCGGCCAGGGCGTTGCGGAGGGAGAGCTCCAGGAAGAAGCCGATGGTGCCCGCGGTCTGGGCGTCGCAGGCGTCGAGGCTCAGGGCCGGGACCTTGGACATCGATTCCTCGACCCGGATCAGGGAGTTCCCCACCTGCGGTCCGTTGCCGTGCACGAGGAGCAGGCGGTGGCCCCGCTCCAGGAAGCGGAGGAGCTCGGCCGCGAGCGCCTCCGCGTGCTCGATCTGCGCATCCTGGTACCCGGGTTCGTCCTCCCGGATGAGGGCGTTCCCGCCGAACGCGACGACCGCGATCCCTTCCATGATCTTCCGGCCTCCGCACGCCCCCGCGAGGGTCCGGCCGGGGCGGGGGAAAGCGACCATGCTATCCTCCCCGGGCGGCCGGCGGCCACTTTCTACCGGCGCGCCGCGCGCCCGGGGTAGGCTCAGCATCCCCCGGCGGAGGACGGCGGAACGGAGGAGATCATGGCGAGATCCGCGGTGGCGGTGCTCCGGACGAGGCCGGAGACGGTGCTCGGGGACGTGGCGCGCCTCTTCGACCTGGCGGAGGCCGGGCGGTTCCTGGACCCGGGCGCGGGGACGATCCTCAAGGACAACATCTCCTGGCACATCATGTTCCCGGGGGCGAACACCACGCCCTGGCAGATGGAGGGGACGATCCGCGCCCTCCGGGAGAGGGGATACCGGGATCTCACGTGCGTGCAGAACGAGACCGTGGTCACCCGGGCGGAGAAGGGCATGCGGTGGAACAAGCTGGATCGCGTGCTCGAGGCCTACGAGGTGCCCGTGAGGAGCAACTTCCGCCCCGCCGACATGCGCTGGATCCCCTGGGAGCCGCGAGAGCCCCTGCTCGCTCTCCACCGGATCTTCCCCGAGGGCTTCCGCATCCCCGACTTCTTCGTGGGCCGGAACATCGTCCACCTGCCCACGGTGAAGTGCCACATCTACACCACCACCACCGGCGCCATGAAGAACGCGTTCGGGGGTCTCCTGAACCGGCGGCGCCACTGGACCCACGACGTGATCCACGAGACCCTGGTGGACCTCCTTCGGATCCAGCGGGAGATCCACACCGGCATCTTCGCGGTCCTGGACGGCACCACCGCCGGCGACGGGGCCGGGCCCCGCACCATGCGCCCCGTGACGAAGAACGTGATCCTCGCCTCCGCGGACCAGGTGGCCGTGGACGCCGTGGCCGCGAAGCTCATGGGCTTCGATCCCCTCTCCATCCCCTACATCCGGATGGCCCACGACCGGGGGCTGGGCACGGGCGACCCGCGGGAGATCGAGATCCGGGGTGACGACCTCTCCGGGGAGAGCTGGGGATTCTCGGTGGGGGCGAACCTCGTGGCCCGTTTCGGGCGCGCGGTCTGGTTCGGTCCCCTCCACGCCCTCCAGACCGCCCTCTTCCGCACCCCTCTCCTCGCCTTCTTCGTGCTGGGCTCCGCGCTCTACCACGACCGCCTGTGGTACCCGGTGGTGGGCAAGGCCCGGGTCCGGAAGTGGCGGGAGGGCCCCTGGGGCCGGCTCTTCTCGGATTACGAGTCGGGCCTCCCGGAGCGGAGCCTCCGGTTCCGGGAGCGGCCCTGACCCCGCGGGAACATTCGGCGCCCGCCGGGGGGCTGCTACGATGATCCCTCCTTTTCTTCCCCACTATCTTCCGAAGGAGATGAACCCGTGAGCCCGGAGAAACGCGTCGTGATCATGGGCGCCGGAGGGCGCGACTTCCACACCTTCCTCACCATGTACAAGGGCGACGCCGGCGTGCGCGTGCTCGCCTTCACCGCCACCCAGATTCCCTTCATCGACGAGAGGACCTTCCCCGCGGACCTCGCCGGCCCCCGCTACCCCGAGGGCATTCCCATCGTGCCCGAGGAAGATCTCGAGGAACTCATCCGGAGGGAGTCCGTGGACGAGGTCGTGTTCGCCTACTCCGACGTCTCCCTGGACCATGTGGAGGAGAGGCGCCGCCTGGTCGAGGAGGCCGGCGCGGCCTTCACCACCTTCGACATCGACCGGACGCTGGTGCGCTCCGAGAAGCCGGTGATCGCGGTCACCGCCGTGCGCACCGGCTGCGGGAAGAGCGCCGTCTCCCGGGCCGTGATCCGGTGCCTGGTGAACCTGGCGAAGAAGTCCGCGGCCATCCGCCATCCCATGCCCTACGGCAACCTCGAGGAGCAGGCGGTGCAACGCTTCGAGGTCTTCGAGGACCTCGACGCCGCGAAGTGCACCATCGAGGAGCGGGAGGAGTACGAGCCGCACCTCATGGCGGGGTCGATCGTGTTCGCAGGCGTGGATTACGAGAGGATCCTCCGGCGGGCCGAGGAGGAAGTGGACGTGGTGGTCTGGGACGGGGGGAACAACGACACCCCCTTCTACCGGCCCGATCTCTGGATCACGCTCGCGGATCCGCTCCGGCCCGGCGACGAGCTCACGTACTTCCCGGGGCGGGAGAACCTCCGGCGGGCGGACGTGATCATCCTCACGAAGATCGACAGCGCCCGGCCCGAGGACCTGGAGACCGTGACCCGGAACGCCCGGACCGAGAACCCCTCCGCCCGCATCCTCCGGGCCCGCATGCCGATCACCCTCCCCCCCGAGGAGGCCGCGCGGGTCCGGGGGGCCCGCGTCCTGGTCGTGGAGGACGGTCCCACCGTCACCCACGGGGGCATGAGGACGGGGGCGGGGACGCTCGCCGCCGAGCAATACGGGGCGGCGGAGATCGTGGACCCGCGGCCCTTCATCCGGGGCCTGCTCCACGACACCTACGCCAAGTACCCCCACATCGGCCGGCTCCTCCCGGCCATGGGCTACTCCGACCGGCAGATCGCCGACCTCGAGGCCACCATCAACGCCTCCGACGTGGACGTGGTGGTCATCGGGACGCCGCTGAACCTGCGCCGCCTGATCCGGATCGACAAGCCCGCGGTCTGGGCCCGCTACGACGTGGAGTTCCCCGGCAAGCCCGATCTCTGCGACGTGATCGCCGAGAAGCTGGAGTAGCGGACCGCCGGGAACCTCACGCTCCTCGCCGTCCACCTCCTCGGCCGGGCGCCCTGCCGGAGAGCGAAAGGACCTCCCCGGCGGAAACGCAGGCGCTTCCGGGGGCCGAGAACGAGGCTCCTCTCGACTCTCCCGATCGCAAGGGCGCCGGTGTCTTGCGAATCGAGGTTCGAGGAACCGGGGGGAACCGAAAAATGAAAAATCCATGCCTGTCAGCGATGTTTCACGGAGCCCGGCCTCTCCGGCACCCCTCCCCTTGAACGGAATTCACGGGACGCTCGTCCGTATCATGTAGTGTGGGCCGCGTCTCCCCGGGAGGGTATCCCATGCAGATCCGCAACGGCCGTGTGATCCTCCTTTTCGTCCTTCTCGTGGGAGGGGCCGGGTTCCTCGCCTGGTTCGCCACCCGGCCGCCCGGGGAGAGCGCCGCCGAGCGGGCTCCCGAGCGGACCGGGGAGCCGGAGGCGCCGGGACGCCTTCCGCCCCTGGCGCCCGCGGTGATCCGCGGCGAGGTCCGGATCTTCAAGGGCAACGAACCCGCCGCGAAGATCCCCGTGGAGGTGACGGGCGGGCGGAGAACCGTTCGCGCCGCCACCACCGAGGACGGCACGTTCCGGGTGGAGGCGGACGCGGGCCGGGAGCTCACGGTCACCGTGCAGGCCCCGGAGCCCTACGCCCCGGTGGTGGTCCGCGGCCTCCGGCTCGTCCCCGGGCGGACGGAGAACCTGGGGACCCTCTACCTCGAGCGGGCCTTCCTGGTGAAGGGCATCGTGGTGGACCGGGAGGGGAACCCCGTGCCCGGCGCCGCGGTCCGGGCGCTGCGTCCCACCCTGGAAAGGGGCCGGGTCAACTTCCTCGACCTCTTCTTCAAGTTCGGGAGCACCCGGACGCCCCTGGAGGAGACCCGGAGCGGGGCGGACGGCACCTTCGTCCTCGCGAAGCTCTCCCCCGGCATCTACCGGCTCGAGGCCACCGGGCAGGGGTTTGCCGTGGGGTACATCGCCCGGGCCGTCGTCAACCCCGAGACGGAGTCGCAGCTCTTCCGGATCGTGCTCGCCCCCGGACTCTCCCTCCCGGGCACCGTCAAGAGCGTGAAAGGCGAGCCCGTGCCCGGGGCCACGGTCACCGCGGTCCGGTTCGGCCGCGGCCGGAGGGGCCCGAGCCTCGAGCTCGAGCCCGTGCAGACGACCACGGACGAGCGCGGCGCGTTCGTCCTCGATCACCTCACCCCGGGTCCCGCCCAGCTCATGGTGGCCGCGGAGGGGTTCCCCACGCGGGTGGAGGGGGACGTGGTCATCGGGGAGACGAAGCGGCTGGACGTGGTGCTCGGCGGCGGCGCGGCCATCGAGGGCCGGATCACCGATTCGAAGGGGAATCCCGTGGAGGGCGCGGAGGTGGCCGTCTTCCTCGGCCCGGGTTCCCCCGTCTTCGGCCGGACCCGGAGCGACGCGGACGGACACTACCTCCTGGACCGGCTCCCTTCCGGGCGGATCCAGATCTTCCTGGTGCGCAAGGACGGCTACCCCCCCTACCCCACCCTGGACCTCCGGAACATGTACCGGCAGCCCCGCGAGGAGCTCGAGGAGGGCAAGACCCTCGTCAAGAACGTCACCCTGGAGAGCGGGGCCGTGATCCGGGGCCGGGTGACGAACGGCGCGGACGGGTCGCCGGTGGCGGAGGCGGAGATCGTGGCCGTGGGGAGCGCGCTCTTCGGGGGTCTCGGGGGAAGCGTCTCGGGGACGACGGACGAGAACGGCGACTACCGGCTCACCGGCGTCGGTCCCGGCCTCCATCTCCTCCTCGTCAAGGCCCCGGGTTTCTACCAGCCGGGGACCGAGGCGCAGGCGCTCCTCCGGTCGATGGCTCCCTTCGGGAACACGGACCGGGAGCCCGGGCCGGACGATCCCGTGGTCCGGGTGGGCAAGGCGGGCACGGAGACGGTGAAGGACCTGAAGATGCTGCCCGGCGCCGTGGTCTCCGGCCGGGTCCTGGCCCCCGACGGCACCCCGCTGGCGGGGGCGAGCGTGGCCCCCGCCGCGGGAGACCGGGGCTTCGCCTTCCTGCTCCGGTTCCTGAACGTGGGACCCGGGAGCGTGATGACCGGGGAGGACGGGTCGTTCCGCTTCTCGGGCGTGGCCGCCTCCGAGAAGCTCGTCCTCGAGGCCCGGGCGCCCGGCTACCTCCCTTCGAAGTCGGACCCGGTCTCCGTCTCGTCGGGGGCGGAGGTGACCGGCCTGGAGATCCGGCTGAAGGCGGGCGGCACGGTGACGGGGACGGTGTACGGGGCCGACGGGGCGCCCTTCTCCGGGGCCTCGGTGAAGGTGGTGCCCGATCTCCGGGACCCCCGGGACCGGTGGCGCACGGCGTCCGCCCTCTGGCGGGCCGAGGCCGTGACCACGGACGGGGAGGGGGCGTTCCGGGTGGACGGCCTGGAGCCGGGCCCCGTGCTCATCGACGTCCAGGCCCCGGGCCACCAGCCGCTCCGGCACCGGGGTGTGAGCGTCTCCGAGGGGACGGTGACGGGCGGCGTGACCCTCCGTCTCGAGAAGGGGTACGTGATCGCGGGACGGGTCACCGATCCGGGGGGGAACCCCCTGGAGGCGGTGCGCGTGCGGGCCGATGTCGTCCGGGAGAGGCGGGTGCCTCCCGTCTTCCCCCTCGGAGGCGCGGGGAACTCCGCGGTGACGGGGGCGGACGGCGCCTACCGCCTGGACCGCCTGGCGCCGGGGAACTACCGGCTCCGGTTCTCGAAGGGCCGCTACGTGCCGGAGACGCGGGACGCGGTGGCCGCGGGGACGGAAGGCCTGGAGGTGATCCTCGAGAAGGGGCTCGCCATCACGGGCACGGTCACCTGGCCGGACGGGAGCCCCGCAGCGGGGATCTCGGTCGCCGCCCGCCGGGGGGAGCGGTCGGCCTCCTCCACGAGCACGGATGCGAAGGGGGCCTTCCGGCTCGAGAACCTCAAGGCCGGGGCCTACGACCTCACCGCGAGCCCCACGCGGTCCCCCTTCGGCAGAGTCCGCGAGGACGTTCCCGACGCGGCGCCCGCCACGCTCTCCGGGGTGACCGCGGGTGCGGAGGGAGTGGAGATCCGCCTGCTCCCCGCCTTCTCCATCTCCGGAGTGGTCGCGGACGAGGCCGGGAATCCCCTCCCGGGCGTGATGCTCTTCGCCACCACCGAGGGCGGGGGTCCCCGACCCACCGGGTTCGCCCGCACGGACGACCGGGGCGCCTTCCGCATCCCGAACCTCGCGGAGGGAACCTACGCGATCCGGGCGATGAAGCAGGGGTACACCCTCCCGGACCCGAGTTCCCCGCCGAGGGCCCAGGCGGGCGCCACCGGCCTCCGGATCGTCCTGAAGAAGGGGCCGGACGTTCCCCGGATGCCCGGTCCCCAGGGGCCCGTGCGGCGGCACGGAAGGCGGGTTCTCGGTCCCGCGGCCCTCTCGCCTTCCCGGGCCGGAGCGCCTACAATCGGGCGATCATGAAGACCCGAACAGCCTGCATCCTCGCGCTCCTCCTCCTCGCCGCCCCCGCGCTGGCCCAGACCCGCGTGCGGGACGGGCGGTTCGGCGACCGCATCACCGGGGACATCCTGGGCGCCGATGAGATCGACATGTTCGTGGACCACGCGGTGGCCGGCTCGAGGTTCAAGCTGAAGCTCGTCCCCGACCGGCAGAGCTCCTTCCGCGCGGGGTTCATGGTCCTCGGAGAGGACGACGACTTCACCTCCCTCGTGACCCAGGCCCTCCCCGTGAGCGGAGGGCGGGGCTGGAAGACCCTGCCTCTCGAGCTTCCCGCCACCGGCCGCTACCGCATCCTCGTCTTCGCCCAGAAGGACGCCTCCGGCAACCCCTTCAGCGGGCGGTACCAGCTCACCGCCAAGGTGAAGCCCCCGAAGAGGATCTCCCTCGTGGGCGCCTTCCCCGCCGGGGGCGGGACCTCGGACGCCGTCTTCGCGGTGCCCGCGGGAAGCACGGTGACCCTCTCCGTGAAGGGGGGTCCCGGTTCGCCCCTCCCCGAGGTGGCGGACCTGCTGGATCCGGACGGGACCTCCATCCTCGACCCGGAAACGGTGACGGTGAAGAAGAAGGCGGTGCTCCTGAAGAAGCTCCTCCTCCCCAAGTTCGGCAAGTACACCCTTCGCCTCTCCTCACCCGCCCCCGGGGAGTGGCGGGTGAAGGTGAAGGTCAAGGCCCCGAGACGGAAGGCGGAGAAGATCGAGGTGATCGACGGTGTCCCCCCCGACCCGGATCCCGTTACCGCGAGCGTCCTGGGAGGCGAGCCCCGGGTGACGATCGAGGGCGAGTCGGGGGGGCCGAACGGCCTCTACCTCTTGCCGGGCGAGAACGCCCCGCTCCCCGTCCTCGCCGAGGCGGCCGCCGCCTGCGGTCAGACCCCCCTGCCCCTCCAGCCCCGCGTGGCGTTCGGCACCGTCTACGTGGACGTGCCCGATATCCGGGGCGGTCCCGACGAGTTCGTCTTCCTGCCGGGAACCGACGAGCCGGACTGGTACCTGAAGAGCACGAGCGTCTCCTCCTACAGCATCGTGGGGGAGACCTTCGAGGACGGGAAGCGCACCGGGTTCACCCTCCTCACGAACCGGGCCGACACCTGGGCCGTGGTGAGCGGGATCACCTACGACGAGGCGGGGCGGATCACCGGCTACCGGGCGGAGAGCCACACTCGGTCGGGGGTGGAGATCTCCTCCGG
>JAOZQC010000086.1:8265-9445 GCA_029932425.1 Planctomycetota bacterium
AGAGGTCCGCACCCTGGACGGCCTCCCCGAGACCTTCGACGACACCTACACCTTCACGGTGCGCGACATCGTCCGCGAGGAGGGGGTGGTGACCTCCTACCGGCTGGACGTCACGGAGGTGAGGGGCGCCGCCACGGGCCCCCGCGGTCCCTACGATCCCATCCCCTATCCCTGGTACATCGTGGTGCCTCCCGACGACACCCTCGTGACCTTCTGGCTCCTGGACTGCGGGGGGGAGGAGGGGTTCGGCGGGTACGTCCACGACGTCCGGTACGCGGAGGGATCGGGGAAGGGCCACTCGCCCGCGGAGGCGGCGGGGCTCGTCTGCCGCACCCCGGAGGGGCCCGGACGCGTCTCCATCACCTCGGTGACCCGGGGGGAGGACGGGCGGGCCCTGGGCTGGACGGAGGTCCGCACCTACACCGGGCCGGGCGAGGAGGAGCGCGTCTACACCCTGGTCTTCCGGGACCTGGTCCGCCGGGAGGTGAGCCGGCAGTGGATCACGGTCGGGTACCGGGTGGACGTCACGGGACCGGAGGGATCCCTCGGGACCTTCTCCTACCCGGCGTGGAAGCTGCCCCCGGAGGAGGAATGAGCCGGGCCGCGTTCCGGAGGCGAAAGTCGCCGGCCCCTTTCGCCGAAGAGGAGGGAGGAGGGATCCCCGGATGAAGCGCCCCATCCCGGTCCTGGCCGTCCTGGCGGCGGTTCTCCCCGCCTGCGCCGCCGCCGGTCCCCTTCCCCCCTTCGACCCCGAGCCCTTCCTGCGGGGGGTGGCCCGCCCGGAGCCGGTGGCCGCCGCGGAGTACCCCTACACGCCGCCGCCGGAGGCGTTCCTGGCCCGGCACGAGGACGACTTCGCGCGCCTGAGGGCGATGGAGCCGCCCGCGGGGACCGATCTCGGCCCGGCGGAGAGCCTCTTCTCCCGGGAGCGGTCCCGGCTGGCGGCCGAGAGATCGGGGGGAGACGAGTACGGCTACGCCACGGACGAGGGCGGGGTCTGGATCGGCGGCGACTACTACCCCGGCGCCGCCTTCGTCCCCGGCGACTACGAGGAAGGTTACTTCGCGGAGGACGGCCTCCGCGTGCCCGGCGGGCTCCTCCTCGGCCCGGGGGTCCTCGAGCGCTTCCGCCGGCTCCACCCGGACGCCCCCCTCCCCCGGCGCTACCGCGGGTACCGGGG
>JAOZQC010000087.1:0-2786 GCA_029932425.1 Planctomycetota bacterium
CTTTCTCCTTCCCGTCCTTCTCCCTGTGGGAGTGAGAACGGCGGCGGGCCCGGGACCCCGAAACCCGGAGAGAGGATAGCAGATGGGCCGCTCGGTCAAGAAGGGACCGTACATCGACGCGAAGCTGAAGCGGAAGGTGCTTCGCCAGAAGCAGCAGGGCGACCGGACTCCGATCCGCACCTGGGCCCGGGCGTCCACGATCCCGCCGGACTTCGTGGGCCATACCTTCGAGGTCCACAACGGCAGGACCTTCCATCGGGTGTTCGTGACGGAGGAGATGGTCGGACACAAGCTCGGCGAGTTCTCTCCGACGCGGACGTTCCGCGGCCACAGCGGCGGCAAGGGCCGCCGCCGATAGTCGGGGGATCGCGTGATGGCCGACAAGGTATTCCGGGCGTCGCACCGCTACGCGAGGATCTCTCCCCGCAAGGCGCGTCCCGTGGCGGACCTCGTACGCGGGAAGATGGTGAACACCGCGCTGGAGGAGCTGTCCTTCTGCCACCGGCGGGCGTCGCCGATGCTGACCAAGGTGATCCGGTCCGCCCTGGCCAACGCCGGGCAGGACCTGGACGTGGATACGAACCGTCTCTACGTGAAGGATGTGCGGGTGGACGACGGGCCCACGGCGCGGCGGTGGCGGCCCCGCGCCCAGGGCCGCGTCTACCCGATCCTCAAGAGATCGTCCCACATCTCCGTGGTGCTCGCGGAGGTTCCGGCGGTGGAGGGAGAAGACTAGTGGGCCAGAAGGTGCATCCCAACGGTTTCCGGCTCGGAGTGACCCGGACCTGGAACTCCCGCTGGTACGCGCGGAAGAAGGACTTCGCGGACCTCCTCCACGAGGACTACCGGATCCGCAAGATGATCAAGGACGAGTACGCCTTCGCCGGGATCCCCAAGATCGAGATCGAGCGCAAGGGGGAGACGGCCACGGTGATCGTCCACTGCGCCCGCCCGGGCATTCTCATCGGGAGGAAGGGCGCGAAGATCGAGAAGCTCACCGCCGATCTCCAGAAGATGACGGGGAAGATCATCGACCTGAAGGTGATCGAGGTCACCCGCCCGGAGCTCTCCGGGCAGCTCGTGGCCGAGTCGGTGGCGGAGCAGCTCAAGAAGAGATCGGCCTTCCGCCGGGCCCTGAAGCGCCAGATCCAGCTCACGATGGAGAAGGGGGCCCGGGGCGTGAAGATCCAGATCTCCGGCCGCCTGGGGGGACGGGAGATGTCCCAGACGATCTCGCAGTCCGAGGGCTCGATCCCGCTCCACACCCTCCGGGCGAACATCGACTACGGCCTGGCCGAGGCCCGCACCACCTACGGGGTGATCGGGGTCAAGGCCTGGGTGTACTGCGGCGACGTGGAAGAGAAGGAGGCCCGCTGACATGGCCCGGATGATGCCGAAACGCGTCAAGTACCGGAAGACGCAGCGGGGCCGGATCCGCGGGAAGGCCCAGAGGGGGAACCGCGTGGACTTCGGGGACTTCGGGCTGAAGTCCCTCGACCGGGGATGGATCACGGCCCAGCAGATCGAGGCCGGGCGTATCGCCGCGAGCCACTTCCTCGCGGGCGAGGGGAAGATCTGGATCCGGATCTTCCCGCAGAAGTCCGTCAGCTCCACCCCGGCGGAGACGCGGATGGGCAAGGGAAAGGGCGAGGTCGAGTTCTGGGCGGCGGTGGTGCGCCCGGGGACCGTCCTCTACGAGGTGGGCGGGGTGCCGGAGGAGTTCGCGCGCCAGGCCCTGAACCGCGTGGCGCACAAGATGCCCGTTCGCTGCAAGTTCGTGAAGCGGGGGCACAAGGCATGAAGTCGAAGATGGACGAGTACCGGAGGCGGGACGACGACGACCTCAGGGCGGAGCTCGAGGAGAAGGAACGCGAGTGCTTCGACATCCGCTTCCAGCAGGCCTCGGAGAAGGCGACGCACCCGGGTCTCCTCCGGGCGCTCCGGAAGGAAGTGGCGCGCATCAAGACGGTGCTCCGGGAACGCGAGCTCGAGCGGGAGGTCTAGGGTATGGAGCGGAGCAAGCGCAAGACCGTGCGGGGGAGGGTGGTCTCCGATCGGATGCGGAAGACGATCGTCGTCCGCTCGGAGCGTCTCGTGAAGCACCCCCTCTACGGGAAGTACGTGCGGCGCTTCACCACGTACCACGCCCACGACGAGAACGGGGACGCCCGGGAGGGCGACCTCGTGGAGCTCATGTCCTGCCGGCCCCTCTCGAAGACCAAGCGGTGGAGGCTCGTCCGCGTGGTCCGGAGGGCCTCCGACGGCGTTCCCGCCGGTGAGGCAGGGGGCGAATCATGATCCAGATGCAGACCCGTCTCGACGTGGCCGACAACACGGGCGCCCGGTCGGTCATGTGCATCAAGGTCCTGGGCGGCTCCCGCCGGCGTTACGCGACGGTGGGGGACGTGATCGTGGCCAGCGTGAAGCGGGCCATGCCGGGGGGCGAGGTGAAGCAGGGCGACATCGTGCGGGGGGTGATCGTCCGCACGAAGGCGAACATCCGCCGGCCCGACGGATCCTACGTGAGGTTCGACCGGAACGCGGTGGTGCTGGTGGACAACGACGGAAACCCCCGCGGCACGCGCGTGTTCGGAGCCGTGGCGAGGGAGCTCCGCAAGCGGAAGTTCATGAAGATCGTGAGCCTGGCCCCGGAGGTGGTCTGATGGGTCGCCTGCGCAGGAGGCACCGGACCCGGATCCGACGCGGTGATCTGGTGACCGTGATCAGCGGCGAGGACAAGGGGAAGCGGGGGCGCGTTCTCCGGGTGGTGGCCGAGAAAGACCAGG
>JAOZQC010000087.1:2796-3599 GCA_029932425.1 Planctomycetota bacterium
ATTTCTTCGTCTTCTTCAAAGTGGAAACAGAGGGGGTGAACGTGGTCTACCGGCACATCCGCCGGAGCCAGCAGCATCCCCAGGGCGGTCGGGTCCGCCGCGAGGCCGCGGTCCACATCTCGAACGTGATGCTCGTGGACCCGGAGACGAACGAACCCACCAAGGTGGGGAAGGTGCGGAAGGAACCGGGGAAGGGCGCCCGGGGCTGGGTGCGGATCGCCCGGCGCACGGGGCGCGAGCTCGGAGCGAAGGGCGGATCTCGGACCGGGCGGAAGAAGAAGGCGAAGGAGTAGGTCATGGCGCGGCTCCAGAAGGTATACCGGGAGAAGGTGGTGCCGGCGCTCATGGAGCGCTTCGGGATCGAGAACCGGATGGCCGTGCCCCGCCTCGAGAAGATCGCGGTGAGCATGGGCGTGGGCAAGGCCACCGAGAACCGCAAGTTCCTGGACGACGCGGCCCGCGACCTCGCGATCATCACCGGGCAGAAGGCGAAGATCACGGTGGCCCGGAAGTCGGTCTCCGGGTTCAAGGTCCGCGAGGGGAACGCCGTGGGATGCATGGTCACGCTCCGGGGGAGGATGATGTACGAGTTCCTCGACCGCCTGGTGAACGTGGTCATCCCCCGGATCCGCGACTTCCGGGGGCTCTCCCCGAGGGCCTTCGACGGGCGCGGCAACTACAACATGGGGCTTTCCGAGCAGATCGTGTTCCCCGAGATCGATATCGACTCCGTGGAGCACACCCAGGGAATGAACATCAACATCACGGTGAAGAACTCGACGGACGAGATGTCCCACGAGCTC
>JAOZQC010000087.1:3609-9444 GCA_029932425.1 Planctomycetota bacterium
AGGGAGAGAGACCTTGGCGAAGACGAGTCTCAAGGCGAAGCAGAAGCGGCCGCCGAAGTACAGCACCCGGGCCTACCACCGCTGCCGGATCTGCGGCCGGGCGCGGGCCTACTACCGCAAGTTCGGTATCTGTCGGATCTGTTTCCGGGAGATGGCCCTCCGGGGGGAGATCCCCGGGGTGAAGAAGGCGTCCTGGTGAGGTCGAAGGCATGACGATGACCGACCCCCTGGCGGACCTCCTCACGAGGATCCGCAACGCGAATCGGAACGGCCGGTCCAGCGTGGACTGTCCGGCGTCGAACCTGAAGCGGGGCACCCTCGCCGTGCTCAAGCGGGAAGGGTTCATCCGGGACTACAAGGACCTCGAGGGTCTGCGTTTCCCGATGATCCGCATCTACCTGAGCTACGGCCGGGACCGGGAGCGGGTGATACGGCACCTGCAGCGCGTGTCCCGGCCCGGGCGGCGCATCTACCGGAAGGTGAAGGACCTGGAGCCGCTTCTCGGCGGTCAGGGGGTCCGGATCCTGTCGACGCCCCACGGCGTGCTCTCCGACCGGGAATGCCGGGAGCGGCGGGTCGGCGGCGAGGTACTCGCGGAGGTCTGGTAGCCATGTCGCGGATCGGAACCAAGCCCATCCCCGTGCCGGAAGGCGTCAAGGTGACCATCGAGCGGACCCGGGTCACGGCGGAGGGGCCCCACGGGCGCACCAGCGCCCCGGTGCCGCCCCCCATCACGGTGAAGGAGGCGGAGGACGGCCGCACGCTGCTCGTGGACCGGCCCTCGGACAACCGCCAGCACCGCGCGCTCCACGGGCTCACGCGGAGCCTCGTCTACAACGCGGTGACCGGTGTGGCGAAGCCGTTCCGGAAGATCCTCGACATCGTGGGCGTGGGGTACAACGCGAAGCTGGCGGAGGGGCGGCTGACCCTGCAGATCGGTTTCTGCCACCCCGTCCACATCGACGTTCCCCCGGACCTCACCCTGACCACGCCCTCGCCGCAGCGCATCATCATCGAGGGTTGCGACAAGCACGCGGTGGGGCAGTTCGCGGCGAACGTCCGCAAGATCCGTCCGCCGGAGCCCTACAACGGGAAGGGGATCCGGTATCACGACGAACGGGTTCTCCGGAAGGCGGGCAAGTCCTTCGTCTCCGGTGACAAGTAAGCTCGGCGGAACGATGTCATGAAGCAGGAAAAGTAGATCAGGCTGAGGAGCTGGCGGCGGGCGAAACGCGTCGGGAAGAAGGTCCGGGGATCCCCGGACCGCCCCCGGCTCTCCGTCTTCCGCTCCCACCGCCACATCTACGCCCAGATCATCGACGACACGGCGGGCCGGACGCTGGCCGCGTCCTCGAGCCGCGTGCTCGAGAAGGAGGGGAAGCTCGGCGCTTCCTCGGGGGGGAACCGGGAGGCGGCGAAGGAGGTCGGTCTCGACATCGCCCTCCGGGCGCGGGAGAAGGGCGTCGAGGCGGTACGGTTCGACCGCGGGCGCTACAAGTACCACGGGCGGGTGAAGGCCCTGGCGGAGGGTGCCCGCGAGGGCGGCCTCGTATTCTGAGGAGCGGTTATGAAGTCGAGGAAGTTCACCGATTTCGTGGATCCCGAGGGGCTGCTTCTCGAGGAGTCCGTGGTCAAGATCAACCGCACCGCCAAGGTGATCAAGGGAGGGCGGCGCTTCGCGTTCTCCGCCCTCGTGGTCGTGGGGAACCAGAACGGGGTCGTGGGCTGGGGTTTCGGCAAGGCCCGGCAGGTGCCCCCCTCCGTGGAGAAGGGGGTGAAGGACGCCCGCAAGCGCCTGGTGCGCGTCCCGCTCGTGGGCTCCACGATCCCGCACGAGGTGACGGGGATCTACGGGGCGAGCCGGGTCCTCCTGAAGCCCGCCTCCCCCGGGACGGGGGTGATCGCGGGGGCCGCGGTGCGCGCCGTCTGCGAGAGGGCGGGCATCCGCGACATCCTCACGAAGTCCTTCGGCTCGAACAACCCGGTGAACCTGGTCAAGGCGGTCTTCGACGGCCTGGCCCAGCTCCGCTCGAAGCAGCAGGCGGAGGAACTGAGGGGGGTTAGGCTCCCATGAACCTGAACGACGTGCTGAGAGCCAGCGGTCCCCGCCGCCGCAGGCGGAGGGTGGGCCGGGGCGAATCCTCCGGGAAGGGCAAGACCTGCGGCAAGGGGCACAAGGGAGCGCGGTGCCGGTCGGGATGGGGAGGCATGCTGCACCGCGAGGGCGGCCAGATGCCCCTGGTGCGGCGGCTCCCGAAGCGGGGGTTCAACAACGCAAGGTTCCGGGTCGGGTACGCGATCCTGAACGTCCAGGACCTGGAGAAGCTCTTCGACGAGGGTGACGAGGTCTCCCCGGAGGCCGCGAAGGCCCGGGGAGTCATGAAGAAGCGCGACACGCACCTGAAGATCCTGGGCAAGGGGGAGGTGACGAAGAAGCTGTCCGTGAAGGCGCACCGATTCAGCGAGACGGCCCGCCGGAAGATCGAGGAGGCCGGCGGCCGGGTGATCGAGATCCCATGATCCAGAACGTCCTCAACATCTTCCGGATCGAGGAGCTCCGGAAGAAGGTGTTGATCACCCTGGGGCTCCTGCTCGTGTACCGGGTGGGCTGGCACGTGCCCCTGCCCGGCGTGAGCATGAAGGCGCTCGTGCGCGCCTTCCACGAGACGGGAGGCGCCGCGGGGGGTGATCTCATCGGCCTGATCAACGTGCTGAGCGCGGGCGGGCTGCTCTCCTTCGGCCTGTTCTCCCTGGGGATCATGCCGTACATCTCCTCGTCCATCATCTTCAGCCTCCTGACCAAGGTGATCCCCTCGCTGGAGAAGCTCTCCAAGGAGGGGGCGAGCGGCCAGAAGAAGATCAACCAGTACACGCGCTGGGCCACGGTACCCATCTGCATGGTGCAGGCGCTCTTCATCGTGCGCTTCCTCGCCCCGGGCGGCGTGTCGGGGATGCCCCCGGTGGTGGACCTCGACGTCTACCGGGCGTGGTGGTTCACCCCGATGGTGATCCTCGCCCTCACCGCGGGGGGGATCTTCCTCATGTGGCTCGGCGAGCAGATCACGGAGTACGGGGTGGGGAACGGGATCTCCCTCCTCATCATGGCGGGCATCATCGCCCGGGTGCCCAAGTCCTTCATGCAGATGTTCGCGTCCGCCGAGAACCACCGGACGGTGGTGGTGAAGGCGGTGATGCTCGGGGTCATGTACATCCTGGTGGTGCTGGTGGTGGTCTACATCACGAAGGGGCAGCGGCGGATCCCCGTGCAGTACGCCAAGCTCACCCGGGGCCGGAAGGTCTACGGGGGGCAGCGTCACTACATGCCCATCAGCGTGAACCAGGCGAACGTGATGCCCGTGATCTTCGCGTCGTCGCTGCTGGCCTTCCCGGCCTGGCTCTTCGGGGCGGTGGGATGGCAGGCGGCGAAGGACTCCTTCACCCGGGGGGGGTGGGTCTACTCGGTCTCCTACATCGGGTTGATCTTCTTCTTCTCGTTCTTCTGGAACGCGTTGATGTTCAACCCGGCGGAGATGTCCAAGAACATGAAGGAGTACGGCGCGTTCGTTCCGGGCATCCGGCCCGGCAAGCGGACCGCCGACTTCATGGAGAAGGTGATGATCCGGGTGACGGTGGCGGGGGCGGCCTTCCTGGCCGCGATCGCCCTGTTCCCGCAGATGCTCTCGTTCTCCATGAACCTGAGAGGGGGCCTCAGCTACTTCCTCGGCGGGACCTCGATCCTGATCGTGGTGAGCGTGGCCCTCGACCTGGTGGACAAGCTGAACAGTCATCTCCTCATGCGGAACTACGACGGTTTCATGGGGGGAAGCAGCATGCGGCGGCGGTGAGGAGGTCCCTTGTTCCGCCCTTGAGGTGAGAGACCCTTGGCACCCACGATCAAATCCTCCCGGGAGATCGAGATCATGCGCGAGGCCGGCCGCATCGCGGCGGAGGCCCTGGCGCGCATGGGGGAGATCGTCCGCCCCGGCGTGACCACCGGGGAGCTGAACCGCCTGGCGGAGGAGGTGATCCACGCCCGCGGCGCCACGTGCGCCTTCAAGGGGTATCACGGTTTCCCCGCGAGCATCTGCGCCTCGGTGAACGAGGAGGTGGTGCACGGCATCCCCTCCGATGAGCGGGTGCTCGAGGAGGGGCAGATCGTGGGACTGGACGTCGGGACCGTGTACCGCCGCTACGTCGGCGACACCGCGCGGACGTTCCCGGTGGGAGAGATCCCCCCGGAGGCGGAGGCGCTGCTCCGGGTCACCGAGGAGTGCCTCTGGAAGGCGATCGAGACCATCGGCCCGGGGCGGAGGCTCTGGGAGGTCTCGGAGGCGGTGGAGCGGCACGCGCGGAGCTTCGGTTACGCGATCGTCCGGGAGTACGCCGGTCACGGCATCGGCTCGCGCATGCACGAGGACCCGCAGGTGCCGAACTACGTGGACCGCGACGCGCGGTACGCCGACCTGGTCCTCCGGCCCGGCATGGTGATCTGCGTGGAGCCCATGCTCAACGCGGGCGGCGAGGAGACGGAGGTGCTGGACGACGGCTGGACGGTGGTCACCCGCGACCGTTCCCTGTCCGCGCATTTCGAGCACGAGATCGCGGTGACGGAGGACGGGGCGGAGATCCTGACCCTTCTCGAGGAGCGCGCAGGAGAACGAACCTGGTGAAAGAGGAGCCGATCAGGGTGGAGGGCGTCGTGAAGGAGGCCCTCCCGAACGCGAGGTTCCGGGTGGAGCTGGAGTCCGGTCACGTCATCCTGTGCCATGTGAGCGGGAAGATGCGGATGCACTTCATCCGGATCCTCCCCGGCGACAAGGTGCAGGTGGAGATCAGTCCCTACGACCTGGACAAGGGCCGGATCGTCTACCGCGGTTGAGGCCCGGACGCACCGGGCACGGGAGCTTCGGATGAAGGTCAGAGCATCGGTGAAGCGGATCTGCGAAAACTGCAAGATCGTCCGGCGCAAGGGCGTGGTGCGGGTGATCTGCGAGAACAAGCGGCACAAGCAGAGGCAGGGGTAGAGAGCGTACGGAGGAGGGCCCCCGGGGCCCGGGAGCGGTAGATGGCACGTATTCTCGGTGTTGACATACCGAACGACAAGCCGGTGAAGATCGCCCTCACGTACCTGTTCGGCGTGGGGCCGTCCACGGCGGCGATGATCTGCGACGAGGCGAAGGTGGAGCCGACGGTGCGGACGAAGAACCTCACCGACGAGGAGATCTCGCGCATCACCTCCGTGATCGAGAAACGCTGCGTCATCGAGGGCCAGCTCCGGCGCCAGATCTCGCAGAACATCCAGCGGCTGAAGGACATCAACTGCTACCGGGGACTCCGGCACCGGAGAGGTCTCCCCGTGCGCGGGCAGCGGACGCGCTCGAACGCCCGCACCCGCAAGGGGCCGCGGCGGACCGTGGCCGGGAAGAAGTCGATCAAGCAGATGAGGTAGCGCACCCGGAGCCGGGGGGAGAGAGACGACGATGGCCAAGAGCAGGAAGAAGATCAAGCGCAACGTCCCGCGGGCGGTGGTCCACGTGAAGGCCACGTTCAACAACACGATCATCACCGTCACGGATCCCAACGGCGAGACGATCTGCTGGGAGTCCGCGGGATCGGTGGAGGGAGGGCGGTACAAGGGCTCCCGGAAGTCGACCCCGTTCGCGGCGCAGCGCGCCGCGGAGGCCGTGGCCCAGAAGGCGATGAAGATGGGCGTGCGGGAGATCGAGGTCCGGGTGAAGGGGCCCGGCTCCGGCCGGGAGTCCGCCATCCGGAGCCTGGCCGCCCAGGGCCTGAAGGTCCGCGCCATCGAGGACGTGACCCCGCTCCCGCACAACG
>JAOZQC010000088.1 GCA_029932425.1 Planctomycetota bacterium
GGCGGGTTCCGCCTCCCCCTGCCGCGCCGCGGCGCGCGCGCACGCCGCCTCCGCCTGCGCCAGGTCCCCGGTGATCTCCCGGAGGACCCGGTTCGCCTCCCGCTCCCGCTCCTCGAGGGCCGCGAGCCTCGCCGTCAACTCCTTCCGCTCCTCCAGCAGCAGGTGGTAGCGGTAGAGCGCCCAGGTGGTCCTCTTCCGGCGGAGCTCGTCCGAGAGCTCCCGGAACCTCCTCGCCCGCGACGCCTGGTACCGGAGCGAGCGGAGCTGCTTCTCCGTGATGCCGATCACGTCGGAAAGCCGCACCAGGTCGTCCCCGATCCGCTCCAGGCGCCGGAGCGCCTCGCGCCGCCGGGCCTTGTACCGGCCGATCCCCGCCGCCTCCTCGAAGACGGCGCGGCGCTCCACGGGGTTCGCGGTGAGGATCGCGTCGATCCGCCCCTGCTCCATGATCGAGAGGGTCCCGAGGCCGCAACCCGTGTCCATGAACGCCTCGCGGATGTCCTTCAGCCGGCAGACCCTCCCGTTCAGCAGGTATCCCGACTCCCCCGAACGATAGAGACGGCGGGTGAGGGCCACCTCGGGCTGCTCGAAGGGAAGCGCGCCGTCCTCGTTGTCGAAGACCAGCGTCACCTCCGCCATGCCCACCGCCTTCCGGGTTCCCGAGCCGGAGAAGATGACGTCCATCATCTCCTTGGCGCGCAGGGAGCTCGGGCGCTGTTCCCCGAGAACCCACTTCACGGCGTCGATCACGTTGGACTTGCCGCAGCCGTTCGGACCCACGATCGCGGTGATGCCGTGGTCGAGGTCCAGCTCCGTCTTCCGGGCGAAGGACTTGAAGCCCACCAGCCGTATCTTCTTGAGCCTCATCCGCGCCCCGCCCCGCCGTCCCGCCCCAGGCCGCACGGCACCGTGCCCGCCTCCCTCTCCGGGGCGAGGCCGTCCAGATGGCACGCCCTCACGTACCGGCCGGCCCGGCGCGCGATCCGCCGGAGGGCGGCCCGGCCCGGTCCCCGGCCGGGCACGCTGCGGAGCACGTACCTCCGCGCTCCCCGGATCGTCCGCGCGATGCTCAGGATGTCCTCCTCGGTCAGCAGGTCGCCGTAGACCGCGGTCCGGAACTCGTGGTCCCACCCTCCGGAAAGGAGGATCTCCGTGGTGGCGAACAGCGCGCCCAGGTCCACGTCGCCGCCCGCCGCCTTCCGGTACGCCTCCGTGAGGGGCGCCTTGATCTCCACCGCCACGGTGTCCACGAGGCCGCGGCGCAGGCCGTCCACCATCGCCTCCGGGTGGAGTCCCGGCGTGTCCACCCGGACGGGGAGGGAGAAGTCCTTGAGGAGCTCCAGCAACTCGCGGAGCCCGGGCACCGCGAACGGCTCCCCGCCCTTCACCACCACTCCCTCCACCCAGCGCCGCCGGCGGTAGAGCGTGTCCAGCACGGCGTCGCGGGGGATCTCCCCCGCTTCCTCCGACGCGCCGCGCAGGTGGGGGGCCGGGCAGTGCGGGCAGTGGAGCGGACACCCGCCCACGAAGACCACGGCGGCGATCCTCCCCGGCCAGTGCGTGAGGCTGGTCTCGATGATGCCCCGGATGGCCGGCGTCCTCACCGTCTCTCCCTCCTCCCCACCAGCACCTGCCGGATCCGCGTGTTCGTCCACATCTTCCTCAGCAAGGCCAGCAGGGATCCCGCCGCCGGCCTCTCCTCCTCTCCCACCAGGCACCGCACCGTGGTGGTCCGGAGCGGCAGGGCCAGGCGCCCTTCCATCTCCAGGCGCACCGCCAGGTCCACGGGCGCTCCCTCCCGGAGCGCCACCCCCGGGCTCCCGCGGCCCCGCCGCCCCTCCGCAAGCCCCGGGTGCGCCTCCTCGTCCAGGCGCGCGAACCGCCGCTCGATGGACGCCTCCTCCACCGCGTCGGCGTCCACCGGAATCCCCCGGGCCCGGCAGGCCTCGCAGGCTCCCGTGAGCACCCCCAGCGCCTGGAGCCCCAGCTTGAGCGCGCGGTCCGATTCGTGGAGCTCCTCGCCCCCCGCGATCTCCACCGCCTCGTTCAGGCCGGTGACTCCCAGGGAGTGCGTGGCCCGGGCCAGGTCCAGGAGCGGGGGGCTCCCTCCCCTCCTCCGCGCCAGCGGCGCCAGCGGTCCGTCCGGACCCGCCGCCGCCCTCACCAGGAACGCCCTCCTCGCCTCGATCCCCCGTAGGGCCAGCTCCCCCGCCGCCGCCACTTCCTCGAGGAACCCCCCCCGGTTTCCGGGACCCGCCCGGAGCGCCGCCCGCCGCAGGTTCACCACCGCCCGCGCCCCCACCACCGCGGCGAGGCGGGCGGTGTCCGTGAGTCGCGCGGCGTCCTCCAGGCGGATCCGCACCGCCGCCGTCCCCACGAGCGGGAGGGCCTCCCGGTCCAGCACGAGCAGCACCGGTTCCCGGTCCAGCGCCTCCGTGAGCGCCCGCTCCACCACGGCCGCCGCCGCCGCCTCTTCCAGGGCCTCCGGCCCCAAGGCCAGCGTGAGCCGCGGCAGCGACGAGCGCGGGCCCAGCCCGGGGCCCGTCCCCCGGACCTCCAGCAGCGCCCGCGCGAGCTGGAGGGACGTCCCCGTGAAGCGCGCGTAGGTCTTCTCCCCCACCGTCCCGTCCGCCTCCCGGACCATGCGGGCGGCCAGGATCGGCGGCGGCGAGAGGGCCAGCTCGATCTCCCCTCCCCGCACCTCCGCCAGCTCCGTGAGCAGGTGCCAGGCCTCCTCCCTCAGCTCGTCGTAGGAGAGCCCCGACAGCACGGGAGCGGCGAGGATGTTCCACCGGCAGAGAGCCACCCCGCTCACCACGTGCGGGGCCAGCGCCCGCACCGCCCGGCCCAGCCACCCCGCCAGGCGCCGCGGCGTGCCCACGGCCTCCGGCCGGAAGCGCCCCGTCCTCCCCGGGATCCCGCCGATCCGCAGCGCGTCCGGAGAGAAGGCGGCGGCCAGGACCGCGGCCGGCTTCTCCAGGCCGTCCAGGTGGATGCGCCCCGCCAGGTGCGCCGCGGCCACCTCCTCCGGGTAGATCTCCTCCAGGGCGAACTGCCGGAGGATCCCCCCCGCCAGCCGCTCCTCCGGGGGACCGTGACGGTGCGGCCCCTTGGGAAAGAGGCTGGACTCCACGGCCCGGCGGTCCACGCTGCCCCGGACCCGCCGCTCCAGCGCCCCCACCAGGCCGCGGTTCACGAGCTCCGCGTCGATCAACCGATCGATGAGCCCCGTGGTGATCGTGCGGCGGCCCAGGGCGTAGACCCGGTCCGCCACCGCCTCCGCCACCCGCTCCGCCTCCTCCTCCGGCAGGCGCTCCGCGCGCTCGAGCTCCCGGCGCAGGGTCTCCCGGTCGAAGGGGAACGCGCGCTCCCGGACGGCGTCGATCACCCCGATGGGCCCCCGTTCGAACAGGCTCCGCTGCGCCGGCGCCGCCGGTCGCCGGGCCGCCTCCCGCTGCCGCGCCCGCTCCTCCCGGTAGAGGATGTAGGCCTTCGCGGTCGCCACGTGGCCCGTCTCCATGAGGACCTTCTCCACCATGTCCTGGATGTCCTCGATGGAGGGAGGGCGCCGGGGGAACTGCTTCTCCAGGAAGAGCGTCACCACGGAGGCGAGCTCCTCGGCCAGGAAGCGGTCCTCCCCACCCACGGAGAGCGCCGCCTTGTAGATCGCGTCGGCAATCCGGGACTCGTCGAACTCCACGAGCCGCCCGTCCCGTTTCCGGACGTGGCGGACGGGCTTCATGCCGGGCACGCCGGCGCTCAAGCCTTCTCTCCCGCCTTCCGCTTCCCCCTTCCGGGCTTCCGGCGGGCCTTCTCCACCTCCTCCACGAAGTCGTCGAGGACCTGGAAGTCCCGGTACACGGAGGCGAAGCGCACGTAGGCCACCTGGTCGAGCTTCTTCAGCTCCCGCATGACCTGCTGCCCGATGAACTTCGCGGGCACCTCCTTGTCGAACTTCTCCCCCACCTTCTCCTCGATCCGGCGGGTGATCTCGTCCAGGTCGACGATGGAGATCGGCCGTTTCTCGCAGGCCTTCAACATGCCGCCCAGGATCTTGCGCCTCTCGAACTTCTCCCGGCTCCCGTCCTTCTTCACCACCCGCAGAGGGGTCTCCTCGATCTTCTCGTAGGTGGTGAACCGGCGCCCGCACTCCAGGCATTCCCGCCGCCGCCGGATCACGAAGGCGTCCGTGGAGGATCGGGAATCGATGACGCGGTCGTTGTTCGCCTTGCAGAAGGGGCACCGCATGTCGCGCCTCCCCTGTATGTTGCCCTGGGCACAGGATACTTCCCTACATCTTGGGCGTCAACGGAAACCCCGCGCCCGGCCCGGTCGTCACCGGCCCTTCCGGAACGTGGGCGCGGGCTTCCCCGGCTGGGGGACCGGGCCGAGCTTCTTCCGGATGTACTTCGTCTCGAAGATCGACCAGGTGCTCGTGACGATCATGTAGAGCGACAGTCCCGCCGAGTAGTTGTAGAGCATCAGCGCGAAGAGCACGGGCATGTACTTCATGAACTTCATCGTCTGCTGCTGCTGGGGATCCTGCGGCTTGGGCGCCATGGCGCTGGACACGTACCAGGTGATCCCCATGAGGATCGGGAACACGTTCAGGTAGAACGGGTCCCAGATGAGGGGAATCCCCTTGGTGCTGAAGGGGCCCAGGAGGCGGTCCGGCGCGGTGAGATCGGTGGCCCAGAGGAACGGGGCGTGGCGGAGGCCCAGGGAGTACTGCAGCCCCACGTAGAGACCGATGAAGATGGGGAACTGCAGGAACATGACGAGGCAGCCGCCGGGCAGGGGCCGCACCCCTTCCTCCCGGTAGAGCTTCATCAGCTCCTCGTTCATCTTCTTCTTGTTGCCCTTGTGGCGCTCCCTCACCGCGTCCATCTTCGGCTTCAGCCGCATCATGTCCCGCTGGTACCGCTGCATGGAGATCTGGGACCTCTTCGAGAGGGGGAACAGGGCGCCGCGGATGAGGAGCGTGAGGACGATGATGGCCAGGCCCCAGTTCCCCACCACGGCCTGGATCACCCCGAGCAGCGTGATGATGATGCGGGCCAGGGGTCCGAAGAAACCGTAGTCGGTGATCTCGTCGAGGTTCCCGTAGGGCCCCTGGGAGAGCCGAGAGGGGTCCATGGGGCCCACGTAGTAGAGGAAGTCCCGGCGGACCGTCTCCCCCGTCCGGGGCAGGGGCAGCGTGAACTCCAGGGCGGGCGCCAGGTTCGGCATCTCCTTCCCGTTGTCGTAGTTCACGTCCGGGATGGACCGCACCACCGCGCGCCGGGCGGCGGTGGCCTCCACGTCTCCCACCTTCAGGATCGCCGTGAAGTAGCGGCTCTTCACCCCCACCCACTCCACGTAGCGGCCCTTGCCCTGGTGCTCCGGCTTCGGCCACTCCCGGGGAGGCTTCTTCAGCGGGAAGGCCGCGATCTCCTCGGCGGTGGCCACTCCCTGCACCATCACCGACGCCCACGTGGCTCCCCGGAAGGAGAAGGGCTCCACGGGGGTCCCCCCCGCCACCTGGAGCTGGAGCGTCCACCCCCGCCGCCCGTAGGCCGCCGCCTTCGCGGCGTCGGTGACGGTGAGCCCCAGGCGCAGCAGCAGGTGGTTCGGCGGACCCTCGATCCCGGGGGCGCTCCGGGGAAACCGGTACTCCTTCGTGAGCACCACGCCCGCCCCCGGCACGACCAGGCGGAAGACGACCCGGTCCTTCCCCCGCTCCAGCACCTCCCAGAGCGCCCGGTCGAGCGGCAGACCGTCCTCCCCCGGCATCCGCAGCACCAGGCCGCGTTCCAGGTTGGGAGTCTTCCGGTCGGACTTCCGGTCCGAGACCACCGGGAACCAGTTCTCGGGCTTCGACCGGTCCTGCCCCGGATCCAGGGTGTACTCCTTGAGCCGCGCCGACCGCACGCTTCCCCCCCAGGGATCGAGGGTCCAGAAGATCCGGGAGGCCGCGTCGTCGCGGCCCACGCGGATCCCGGCCCCCCCCCGGGAGGCCGGCTGAGGCGAGAGGCCCGCGCCCGCGGGCCGGGACACCGGCGCGGGGGCCGGGGGCTCCGCGCCGGGCCCGGGGGGCTCCGGCCGCCCGGTGCCCCCGCCGGGGGCCGCCGTGCCCGCCGCCGTCCCCGTTCCTCCCGCGGTCTCCCGCTTCGGCGGCGGCACGGGGGGAAACAGCGACGACCACACGATGATGATCAGGAACGTGAGCACGAGGAACAGGAGGAGACGCTTCTCCATGGTCTTCCTTCCGGGGAGGTCCCCGGCTCGGGCGGTCAGCCGGCCGCCCGCTTCACCGCCCCACCCTCAGGCGATCGGCCAGATAGTTCGGGAGTCCCGGCATGGAGTAGATCCGCTGGACCGTGTCCTCCACGTCGTAGTCCAGACGATGAAACCGGACCGTGGTTCCGTCGAAGGTGACGTAGGACGCCCGGGGATCCCCGTCGCGGGGTTGTCCCACGGAGCCCACGTTGATGAGGGCCTTCCCCTCGCGGTGGACGTACTTGCCCTTCAGCCGCTCCGGGGAGAAGAACCGCATCCGGTCCGTGTAGACCCCGGGAATGTGCGAGTGCCCCACGAAGCAGAGCCGGGGCACCAGGTCGAAGATCTCCCGCATCTTGTCCCGGTTGCGGATGTCCCCCGGGACCATGTACTCCTTGGTGGGCACCCGGGGCGACCCGTGGACGTAGAAGACGCCGTCCTCGGTCCGGCTCTCCTCGAGCGATCCGAGGAAGTTCCAGAGCTCGTAGTTCTCCTGGCGGTCGTGGGCCGGAGAGTTGAGCTGTGCCTTCGTCCACTCCAGCGCCTGCCGGGCCTTCTCGTTGAAGTCCTCGCCGTAGAACATCACGGCCTCCTCGTGGTTTCCCATGAGGACGAACCGGAAATCCCGGCAGAGGTCCAGCACCTCCCGGGGGTTCGGCCCGTAGCCGATCATGTCCCCGAGGCAGACGATGTCGCGGATCATGCGCCGGCGGATGTCGGCGAGCACCGTCTCCGTCGCCGCCAGGTTCGCGTGGAGATCCGAGATGATCGCGGTCCACATGTCAGACCGTATTCCCCTTCGCCTGGGCCTCCGCCAGGGCCCGGGCCTCCGCGTCGAGCCGGGCCCGGAGCTCGGGGGGTTCCTCCGCCTCTTCCACGAGAAGCACCGGGATCCCCTCCCGGATCGGGAAGCGGCGGCCGCACTCCGTGCACACCACCTCCCGTCCCTGGAGTTCGAGCTCCACTCCGCAGGCGGGGCAGGCGAGCAGATCCAGGAGATCCTTGCTGATCATGAGCCGGCTCCGGCACGGAGTGAGTGCGGAAACGAAAACGCGTACCAAAGCAAGAGGTCCGGGTCAAAGATTCCGGATCACCGGCGGCGCCCGGATTCCCCCGCTCCCTCGAGCTCGAGCATCGCGCGTTTCAGCTCCACCCCTCCCTCCGCGGTGAAACCTCCCAGGCCCCCGTCCGACCGCACCACCCGGTGGCAGGGCAGGAAGAGCGGCACCGGGTTCCTCGACAGGGCGGTGCCCACGGAGCGGTGCGCGCCGGGGCGGCCGATCCGCCGGGCGAGCTCCCCGTAGGTCACCGTCTTCCCCGGCGGGATCTTCTCGAGCTCCCGGTACACCGCCCGCCGGAACGGGGAGACCCCCTCCAGGTCCAGACGGGGCCGTCGGCGCGGCGCGCGGCCGGTGGCGAAGTACCGCTCCAGGGCCCGCGCGGCGTCCCGCAGGCCGCGGCCGCCGGGCCTCGCCCCGGGAAACCGCCGCCGGAGCTCCCGCTCCAGGGCCCGGCGGCCCAGCCCGGGGAGCAGCACCGCCCGGAGCCCCCTCGGCCCCCCCACCACGGCCGCCGGTCCCCGCGCGGTGGAGACGATCAGGGTCCGCAGGTCCTCAGTCGGCATCGATCAGCCCCCGTTCGTGAAAGGAGACATAGCATCCGTCGCCCACCACCACGTGGTCCAGCACCCGGATCCCCACCAGCCGGCTCACCTCCACCAGCCGGTTCGTGATCTCCACGTCCTCCATCGAGGGGGTGGGGTCCCCGGAGGGATGATTGTGCACGAAGACGATGGCGTCCGCCGACTCCCGGATGGCCACCGCGAACACCTCCCGGGGGTGCACGATCGAGGCCGTGAGGGATCCCACCGAGACCCGGTCCTCGCAGAGCACCCGGTTCTTCCCGTCGAGGAGCACCGAGATGAACACCTCCCGCTTGCGGTCGCGCAGCTCCGGGTGGAAACGCTCGAAGATGTCCCGGCTCGAGCGGATGCGCGTGCCCCGGGGAAGCGTCTCCTCGCCCAGCACGCGCACCAGCCCGAAGGCGGCCCGGATCCGCGCCGCCCGCGCGGGTCCCACCCCGGGCACCATCGAGAGTTCCGCGACGGTGCGGCTCGCGATCCCGCGCAGGCTCCCGAAACGCTCCAGGATCCTCTGCGCCACCCCCACCGCCTCCGCTTCCGGGTGCCGCTCCCGGAGCACCAGCCCCAGGAGTTCGCTGGGGCTCAGGGCCTCCGTCCCGAACCGAAGGAGCCGATCCCTCACCTCGCCGCGGCCTCGCACGGCCTCGTTCATCTCTCGCCTCCCGGGCGGCCGGAGGTCCGGGAACCCCGTCGGAGCATCCTCGAATCGGTGACGGGAATCGCCCCCTCCTCCCCGCCGACCCCGGCCGCACCGCCTCTCCACCGGAACCGCTCGGGCCCCCCCTTCGCTCCGCGTGCCCGCACCCCGGCCCCCCCGGGCATCACCGCGCCCTCCTTCCCCCGGCCCGAGGGACGGGGAGGGATCTCTCCCGCCGGCGCCCCTCTCCCGCGGCGGTCTTCCCCCTCGCGGCGCCGCACGGCCGGATCCCCCGGGAACCGCGCCCGCGGGGCACGGGGGCCCTTCAGCCCAGGTCCTCCTCGAAGGCCAGGAAGATCCTCCGGAGGGAGCTGTGGAAGGCGCGCTCCGCCGCCTCCTCGGGCTTCTTCTTCGCCCCCAGGTAGCGCAGGAAACGGCCCACCGCGTCCGGCCCGTACTCGTCCAGCACGAACTGCGTGAGGCAGAGCGACTCCGCGTAGGCGAGCCGTGCCTTCTCCGGGTCGCGGAAGCGGGTGAACGAGGCCTGGAGGTCCGCCAGGGGGAAGAGCGCCTCCTTCTTCCTCGCCGCGAGCACCCGGGCGCGGGCCGCCCGCGGATCGCGGCCCTGGTAGTGCTGCGCCAGCCCCTCGTTCAGCCACGCGGGGCACTTGCGGGTCACGGCGGCCACCGCCACGTGCGTGTACTCGTGGAACACCGTGCCCCGGATCCTCCGCTCCGCGGCGGAGAAGTC
>JAOZQC010000089.1 GCA_029932425.1 Planctomycetota bacterium
GGGACCCACGGCGCTCGTAACGGGGCCGCACTTCCATACTCCGACAGCCTGCTGGGGGGGGACCGCCCGTCTGGTTCGCCCGAAATCTCCTGCTCCCGGCGGGAGCCGCCTACGCGGGGGGTTCCGGGGGAGGGCGCGCATCCGTGGATCACCGGCTCGCGCGCCGCGAGGGGGGATCCCCCCCCACGGCGGGCGCGGGCGAAGGGGCAAGGTAGAGGAAAAGGGGCCCGCGGAAGAGCGGGCGACGCACATCGAGCAAGGCGTCGAACTCCCGCGGACCACCGGCCCCCGCCTCCGGAAGATACCCGGTCCCCACGGCCGGTCCCGGCCGTTTCCCGTCCCCGGGCCGGCTCAGATCCGCGCCCGGCGGAGGCGGAGGGCGTTGGCCACCACGGAGACGGAGCTCAGGCTCATGGCGGCGGCGAGGATCGGGCTCAGGAGGAGGCCGAAGGCGGGGTACAGGACCCCGGCGGCCACGGGGACGCCGAGGGAGTTGTAGAGGAAGGCGAACCAGAGGTTCCGGCGGATGTTCCGCATCGTGGCCCGGCTCAACCGCCGCGCCCGCACGATGCCGCCGAGGTCGCCCTTCACCAGCGTCACCCCCGCGCTCTCCATCGCCACGTCCGTCACGGGGCGCCTCCTTTCCCGGGGCCGCTCAGGCCCCGTCCGGGGCGGCGCTCTTCGCCGCGGCCTCGCGCCGGGCCGCCCACTTCATTTCGAGCTCCTTGCCCACGTAGTAGATGACGGGGTAGATGAGGAGGACCATGATGAAGCTCGTGACGAGCCCCCCCACCATGGGGGCCGCCATCCGTTTCATCACCTCCGATCCCGCCGTGGTCCCGAACATGATGGGCAGGAGCCCGATGGTGGTGGTGGCCACCGTCATCGTCTTGGGCCGGATCCGCATCACCGCGCCGTCGTGGATCGCGGCCCAGAGATCCTTGACTCCCCTCATGCGGCCCTCGCGCTTGAACCGCTCGTAGGAGCTGTCCAGGTAGAGGAGCATCACCACCCCCGTCTCCGCGTCGAGGCCGGCGAGCGCGATGATCCCCACCCAGACCGCGAGCGACATGTTGTAGCCCGAGGCGTCGAGGAACCAGAACGTGCCCACCAGGCTGAAGGGGATGCCGAGCAGCACGATGAACGTGCGGAACCAGCTCCGGGTGGCCATGTAGAGCAGGAGGACGATGAGCAGCAGCGTGACGGGCACCACCAGCCTGAGCCGGGCCGCCGCCGCCTGCATGTACTCGTACTGTCCCGACCAGGCGAGGGTGTAGCCCGCGGGCAGGGGGACGTTGGCCTCCACCACCTTCTTCGCCTTCGCCACCCAGCCCCCGATGTCGGTGGTGGCGAGGTCCACGTAGATCCAGGCCGTCTTGCGCGCGTTCTCGCTCTTGATGGCGGGGGGACCCTTGTGGATCCGGATGTCGGCGAGCTGGGCGATGGGGACCTGGGCCCCCCCCGGGGTGGCCACCAGGGTCCGCTTCAGGGCGGGGAGGTTGTCCCGGAGCTCCCGCAGGTAGCGGAGGTTCACCGGGTAGCGTTCGAGGCCCTCCACGGTCATGGTGACGTTCATCCCCCCCATGGCGGACATGATCACGTCCTCCACGTCCCCCACCGTGAGGCCGTACCGGGCGGCTTCCTCCCGGTCGATGTCGAAGTCCACGTAGTTCCCGCCCACCGTCTTCTCCGGGTAGGCGGAGGTCGTCCCGGGGATGGTCCGCACCTCGCTCGCGATCCGGGCCGCGAGGTCCGCGAGGACCGCCAGGTCCTCGCCCATGATCTTGATCCCCACCGGGGTCTTGATGCCCGTGGAGAGCATGTCGATCCGGGTCTTGATCGGCATGGTCCAGGCGTTCGTCACTCCGGGGAAGTGGACCACGTCGTTGAGCCCCGGCACGCGCGTGCCGTCGGGCTCCGTCCATCCGTAGGTCAGCTCGTCGATGGTGATGGGACGTTCGACGGTGAAGAGACCGAAGAGCCCGGGCGCCTTCCGCTTCCGCCACTTCGACTTGTCGCGATGGAGGGTGATCGTGGTCTCGATCATGGAGAGAGGGGCGGGATCCGTGGCCGTCTCCGCGCGGCCGATCTTGCCGAACACGTTCTTCACCTCGGGGAACGAAGCGATGAGCTTGTCCGTCTGCTGGAGGATCTCCCGCGCCTTGGTAATGCTCACCCCCGGGTCCGTGGTGGGCATGTACAGGAGGTCGCCCTCGCGGAGAGGCGGCATGAACTCGCTTCCCAGCCGGGACAGGGGGATGAAGAGGGTGAGCGTCACCAGGAGGGCCGCGGCCAGGGTGATCCACTTCCCCTTCATGCAGAGCCTAAAGGGGGTCTCGTAGAGCTTGATGAGGATCCGCGAGATGGGGTTTTGCTCCTCGGTGAAGATCCTCTGGGACATGAGGAGCAGCACCGCGAAGCCCGCCCAGCCGAGCCCCACCAGCGGCCAGTGGTCCGTTATCCAGAGCACCGCCCGGGAGGTGAGGTCCTTGGGGAGCAGGAACGCCCAGACCGCCAGGAGGAGGACGGGCAGGGCCGCCACCAGGCCGATGATCTTCCAGCGCCGGCTCCGGCTCAGGGTCTCCGGGATCGCGTGGCGGCGGACGAAGAAGACCATGAGCACCGGGATCACGGTGACGGCGAGCACCGCGGAGGCGGCCATGGCGAAGGTCTTGGTGTAGGCCAGCGGCTTGAAGAGGCGCCCGGACTGGCCCCCCAGGACGAACACGGGCAGGAAGCTCACCGTGATCACGAGCAGCGAGAAGAAGAGGCTCGGCCCCACCTCCTTCGCCGCCGCCGTCATGATCTCCTCGTGGGTTTTCTTCCCCCGATCGTGCTCGTAGTGCTTGTGGGCGTTCTCCACCATCACGATCGAGGAGTCCACCATCACCCCGATGGCGATCGCGATGCCTCCCAGGCTCATGATGTTCGCGTTGATGCCGAGAAGCTGCATGATCACGATGCTGGCGAGCACGCCCAGGGGGAGCACGATGATGGCCACGAAGGCGCTGCGGACGTGCAGGAGGAAGATGACGCAGACGAGCGCCACCACGAGCATCTCCTCCAGCAGCTTCTCCTTCAGGGTCTCCACGGCGCGTTCGATGAGGTCGGACCGGTCGTAGTCGGTGCGGATCGCCACCCCCGGCGGAAGCCCCTCCTCGAGATCCAGGATCTTCCGCTTCACGCGGTGGATGACGTTCAGGGCGTTCTCCCCGAAGCGCATGACCACGATGCCGCCCGCCACCTCCCCCTTTCCGTTCCGCTCCGCGAGGCCGCGCCGGAGTTCGGGGCCGGCCTGCACCACCGCCACGTCGCCGAGCAGGATCGGCGTGCCGGAGGAGGAGGCGCCGAGGGGGATGCTTCGCAGGTCCTCGAGCACCTTCTCCTTGCGCACCCGCGAGAGGACGAGCCCCTCCTTGACCGCCCGCGCCCTCTCCTCGGGGGAGAGCTCGCCCAGGTAGCCCCGGCCCCGCACCATGTACTCCGTCTCCGACATCTCGAGGAGCCGCCCCCCCACGTCGTTGTTGGATCGGCGGATCGCCCGCCGGACCCGGGAGAGAGGGATGCCGTAGGCCCGGAGCTTGTCGGGGTCGACCACAACCTGGTACTGGCGGACGAAGCCGCCCACGGAGGCGACCTCGCTCACTCCGGGCACCGCCGTGAGCTCGTAGCGCACGTACCAGTCCTCGAAGCTCCGGAGCTCCGAGAGGTCGTACTCCGCGAGGACGAGGTCGGTCTTCCCGTCCAGGGGGCACTTCCCCGGCGCGTCGAAGATCCGCACCCGCCTGAGGAAGGAGCGCCTCCGCTCCGGGACGTCCTCCTTGGCGCCGTACCAGCGGTCCTCCTCGTCGTCCCTCCACATGCCGTTCGGGTGCTCCGGGCAGTAGTAGCCGTTGGCGAGGCTGTACTGGAAGACCCACCCCACCCCGGTGGCGTCGGGGCCCAGCGAGGGGGTCACGCCGGGAGGGAGGCGGCCGCGGGCGAAGTTCAGGTACTCGAGGACCCGGGAGCGGGCCCAGTAGAGGTCCGTGCCGTCCTCGAAGATGATGTAGACGAACGAGTATCCGAAGAACGAGTAGCCCCGGACCACCTTCGCGTAGGGCACGGCGAGCATGGCGGTGGTGAGCGGGTAGGTGACCTGGTCCTCCACCACCTGGGGCGCCTGGCCCGGGTACTCGGTGAACACGATCACCTGGACGTCGGAGAGGTCCGGGATCGCGTCCAGGCGGATGGCGGAGATCGAGTAGAGGCCCGCCGCGAAGACCAGGAACGCGAACAAAAGGACGAGGAACTTGTTCCGGATGCAGAAGCCGATGAGCCCGGCGATCATGGGCCGCGGTCCTTTCTTCAGTCCTTCAGGCGGATCTCGAACCCCTGGGCCCGGAGCTTCTCGATGTACTTCCCGGGCTCCGCCCGGAACTCCTTCCGGCAGGCGGGACAGCAGAAGAAGATCCGGTACCCCCGGTAGTCCACGAAGACATCGGGGTCCGGGGGGTTGCCCATCACGGGACAGGCCTTCCCCGCGATGGGGACGAGCCCCTCCGGGGCGGTGAACACCGGCGGCGTGGCGGGGCCGGGCGCCGTCCCGGCCCCCGGGGGGGGACGGGCGCCGTGGTCACGGGCCGCCGGAGTGGAGGCCTTTCCCGCCGCGCCCTTCCGGCGCCGGGCGTCGAGCATCTTGCGGATCGCCTCCCGGATCCTCGACTCCGAGTCCAGGAGGAACTGGCCGGAGACCACCACCCTCTCCCCCGGCACCAGGCCCTTTCGGATCTCCCGGAGGCCGCCCGCCACCTCCACCCCCGCCCTCACGTCGCGGGGATCGAACTTTCCCCTCCCCCGGGCCACGAAGACGACCTGCCGCCGCCCGGTGTCGAGCACCGCCTCCGAGGGCACGAGCACCGCCTCCCCGGGAAGACGGGCCTCGATGATCACGGTGGCGTACATGTCGGGGAGGAGCGCCCGGTCCAGGTTTTCGAAGACGAGCCTCACCCGGCGGTCGCGGGTCTTCCGGTCGAGGTAGGGATAGACGAAGTCGACCTTTCCTCGAAAGGTGCGGCCCGGGAAGTAGGGCAGCTCCATCCGTGCCTCCTGGCCCACCTTCACCCAGGGGAACTCGTACTCGTAGATCGAGACGTAGACCCACACCGTGTCGAGACCGGCGATCCGGTAGAGGGGCCGGCCCGCCGGGAAGAAGTCCCCTTCCACCGCGTTCTTCAGGGTGACGATCCCGGTCACCGGGCTCCGCCAGGTCATGACCTTGCGGGCGGCGCCCCGCGCCAGGATCTCGTCCACTTGGTCCCCGGTGAGGTCCCAGCGGAGGAGCTTGTCGCGCGCCTGCACGAAGAGCTTCTCCCACCGCTCCCGCTCCTCGCCCGAGGCCCGGTCCCGGTTGGCCTTCGTGCGCAGGAGCTCGTCCTGGGCCTGCACCACCACCGGGGAGTACATGTCGAAGAGGGGATCCCCCTTCTTCACCATGACCCCCGTCTCGTCGACGTGGAGCTTCTCCAGGTAGCCGCCCACCTTCAGGGTGACGACGCCCAGCTTCCGCTCGTCCCAGGCCACCGTGCCCACCGCCCGGACCTCGCGGACGAGGGGGCCCCTCGTGACCTTCGCGGTCCGGAGCCCCATGTTCTGCTCCGTCACGGGATCGATGCGGACCGTGGATCCCCCCCGCACCTCGTCCTCGTAGACGGGCACCAGGTCCATGCCCATGGGGGACTTCCCGGGCTTGTCGGAGACGTAGCCCGGGTCCATGGGCGCCACCCAGTAGAGGATCTTCCGCTTCTTCCCCTTCCCCGCCGCGGCCTCCCCCGCCTCGCCGTCCATCTTCAAGGGGGTCAGCTTCATCCCGCACTGGGGGCAATCGCCCGGCGTGGGGGAGAGCACCTCGGGGTGCATGCCGCAGGTGTACCAGGTCTCCCCGTCTCCCGCCTCCGCGGCGGCCTCGCCGGTCTCCGGGGACGCCCCTCCCCCGCCCGCGAAGAGGAGATAGCCGGCGGCGACCCCCGCGAGCAGGGCGGCGCCGGCGATGAGAAGGGTTCTCTTCGGGTCCATGGTGATGCCTCTCGTTCTCACTTCTTCCCTCCGGGGATCGAGGTCCCCAGGGCGTTCAGGAGAGAGAGTCTCCCCTGGTTCGTATCGCGGACGGCGGCGGCGAGCTCCAGGCGGAAGCGGAGCCAGGTCCGCTGGGCGTCCAGGGCGTCGAGGAAGTCCGAGACCCCTTCCCGCCAGCCCGACTCCAGCACCTCGTAGGCCTGGCGGGCCTGGGGCAGGAGCGAACCCCGGTAGAGGCGGGCCTGCCGCCACGCCGCGTCCCACTTGAACCAGGCGTTCTTCACCTGGTATCCCACCCGGGCCTGCAGGTCCGCGAGCTTCTGCTTCTGCGCCTCGAGCCGGGACCGCATCTCGTGGATGAAGGACTCCGCTTCCCCGAACCAGAACTTCGGCTTCGCCCGCGGGTTCTTCGAGAAGGGCTCGGCCTTTCGGGCGCCGCCCACGCGAGTCATGGTCCCCTCCTCGAAGGAGCTGAACCCCGGCGACGGGTCGGGGTAGGCCTTGGTCTCCGCCAGCTCGATCAGGTTCTCGGTCCGCCGGATCTTCGCCTCGAGGGCCGTGATCTCCTGGCGCCTCCGCCGGGCGAGGCCGTAGAGGGGCTTCGGATCGGGAGGGGGAGGGAGGGGCTCGTGCCGGCCCGGAGGCCCGAACGGGAAGTCCGCGGACAGCCCCAGGATGGAGGCGAGCCTCGCCCGGACGGTGGCCTCCCGCTCCCCGAGGGTCACCAGGCGGTCCTCCAGGGCGGCGATCTCCACGTGCGTCTTCAGGACCACGGCCTGGCCCGTCTTCCCCACCCCGTACTTCGACTCCGCGATGGAGACGATCCCCCGGAGGAGGCCCACGTTCTCCTTCACGATCCCGATCGCCTCCCGGACGAAGGCGTACTCGTAGTAGGCCCGTCCCGCGGCGACGAGGCGTTCCCGCACCGTCTCCGCGAGCCGGGCCTCCGCCGCCCTCGCGTCCTCCTCCACGATCCGGCTCTTCAGCGAGAGCGAACCCGGGAAGGGGAAGCTCCGCTCCACCCTCCGCTTCTGCCGGGCCGACCCGAGGCGGAGGTCCAGGTCCTTCGTGAAGGCGAGGTACTGGGCGAGGATCGCGTCGAGATAGGCCACCTGGTCGAACTGCTGCACCGTGGCCCGGAGGGCGTCGCGGGAGGACCGGATGGCCGGGCTCAGGGCGTAGGCTGCGGCCAGGACGAGGCGGGGGGAGAGCGGTCCGCGGAGGTCCGCCTCCGCGGCGGAGGCCGCCGCGTCGAAGCCCAGGGAGCCGGGATCCACGGAAGGGCGCCCGGCCCGGGCCTTCCACTCCCGCGCGAGCTTCTCGAGTGCGTCCCGCGCCCTCTTCATCTCCGGGGGGGGCGCCGGGGGCGCCCGGTCCGGGACGGAGGCTTCCGCCAGGACGGCCCGGGCGTAGGGTGTCACCGCTCCCGCCTCGTAGTCGCGCTCGAGGGAAGCCGCGCACGCGGAAAGGAGGAGCGGGAGAACCAGCAGGACGCCGGGGGCCTTCATCGGTCACCTCCGGCCTTCGCGGGAACCAGGGCCGCCCCGGTGAGCCTCTCGATCCGGGCGACGGCCTGGTTCAGGTCCGCGAGCGCCCGCTCCCGGGCCAGCGTGAAGTTGAGCCACACGATCTGCGCCTCGAGGTAGTCGCCGAGCCGCTTCCGGTCCTCCCGCGCCCGCTCCTCGGTGGAGAGCATCGCCTGCTCCGCCTGGGGGATCAGGTTGTCCCGGTAGAGGAGGACCAGCCGCTCGGCGTTGGTGAGCCGGAAGTAGGCGTCCTTGATCCCGGCGAAGGTCCGGTTCCAGGCGTCGACCTTGCCCGCCACGGCGGCCTCCCGGCGTGCCCGGGCCTCCCGCACCCCGGCGGAGATCCGGTTCACCCAGAGCGGGATCGTGACGCCCACGGTGAACCCCACCGCGTCCTTGCCGTTGTCCGGAGGCCGGGGCCGGGGCGGGCGGTTTCCGTCCACCCGGACCCAGACGGCGCCGAGGGTGAGGTCCGGCGCGTAGCGGGACCGGGCGAGATCCTCCCGCGCCCGGGCCTCCTCGATCCGGCGATCCGCGATCGCGAGCTCCTCGCGGTTCTTCGCGGCGAGCTCGTACAGGTCGGTGACGGGCACCACCACCCGGGGGAAGGGGAGGGGCGCGGGGGACCCGAGGGGGGCCTCCGGGGGCCGGTCGAGGAGGGTGTTGATCCGCGTCGTCTCCGCGGAGACGAGCTCCCCGAGGGTGACCAGGTCGTACCGGAGCTGGGCGAGCTGGGACTGGGCCTTCAGCACGTCGATGAGGAGCGCCCGGTCCTCGGAGTAGAGGTCCTCTCCGAGGCCCGCCAGGCGCCGGGCGATCGCCTCGTTTTGCCGGACGATCTCCCTCGCCCGCGTGAGGTAGACGTACTCCGCGTAGGCGACCTTCACCTCCACGAGCACGTCGCGGACGACGGCGGAGTACGCGAGGCCCGCGATCCGGGCCTCCTCCGCCGCCACGTCGCCCTGGAGGAGGAGCTTCGCCGGAAACGGGATCTTCTGGGCGAAGGTGAAGACCTGCTCCTGGGGTCCCACCCGGGTCTCCACGCTCCGCGTGAAGGTGAGCATCGAGAGGGTGGGGTCCGGGAGGGAGACGGCCTGGGGCACCCGCTCGATGGCGGCCCTCCAGGCCCGGCGGGCCCTTCGGATCCGGGGGGACCGCGCGAAGGCCAGCGAAAGAAGGGCGGGCAGGTCGACTCTCTCCGCCAGCCTTCGCTCGGCCTCGTCGTGGGGTCCCTCCCGGATCTCCCTCTCCTGGCCGGCCGCGAACTCCCGGTAGCCCGCCCCGGATCCGGGGGCGAGGGACGGCCGGAACCTCTCCGCGCGGGTGGTCCCCGCGCACCCGGCGAGGAGCCCCGCGAGGCCCAGGGCGAGGAATCGTCGTGGAATGCGAAGCATGGCGCCCTCCTTCGCGAAGCTCGTGCCGCCGGGGAATCCCCGTCCCCCGCCGGCTCCGGCTCCCCCTCCGCGGCCGGCCTGCTGCATATGCCACACCCCCCTGTCGGCAATCCGACGTTCCCCGGGATCCGCCCCACGGTACACCCGTCCTCTCCCCCGGCCCGCGGTTTGCCCGGGCGGGAGCCGTCATCCTCTGGAGACCCTCGTGAGACCGATGCGGAAAGGAGAACCTCATGCGCCACCTCGCCATCCTCCTCCCGGGCCTTCTCGCCGCCGCCGGGGCCTTCGCCCACGGTGACGAGG
>JAOZQC010000090.1:0-8975 GCA_029932425.1 Planctomycetota bacterium
CAGTACGGCGAGGGCAGCGCCGAGTACCGGGAGCTCGCCGACCTGCGGCGCGAGCGTTCCGCCCTCTCCGGGCGCCCGGAGGACCTCACCGAGGCCCGGCGTCTCTTCGCCCGGGCGGCGGACTGGGCGCGCCGCCGGAGCGGGGACGCCGCCGGTCCGGAGGCCGATCTGCTCCTTGCCCGGGCGCTGCTGGGGCTCGGGAAGTACGACCAGGCCCAGTACCGGGCCCGGACCGCGGCCGATCGACTCCGGGGCCCGGCGCGGGCGCCGGCGTTGCTCCTCATGGCCCGGGCCTACGTGGGCCAGGGCGCCCGGGACGAGGCGGTGCGCTGCGTGGAGGAGGCCGCGGAGCTCGACGCCTCCCCGGAGGCCGTGCTCGCCCGGGCCGCCGTGTGGCGGAGGATCGGGGATGCGCCCCGGGAGCTGCAGGCACTCGACCGGGGCCGCCGGGAGCACCCCCGCGACCTCACCCTCCTCAGGGCCTGGTCATTGGCCCTGGCCCGGCGGGGAAGGGCCCGGGAGGCGGCGGAGGGGGTGCGGGCGGCGGCGGAGGAGATCGAGGGCGACCCCGGCTTCGCCCTCCTTTTGGCGCGCCTTCTCTGGCTGGGGGGGGAGCGGGAGGAGGCCCTCCGGACCCTCCGGGAGGCGCGGGAGAGATTCCCGGGGAACCGGCGGATCCGCCTCCGGGAGCTGGGGGCGCGGCTGGACGCGCTGGGAGCGGCCGAGGAGCCCCCCTCCGCCAAGGAGTGGGACGCGCTCTCCTCGGAGGTGGAGGGGCTCCTCGAGGGCGAGCCTTCGGGCGACCCCGCCGCCCTGCTCCTGAGCGGCCGTCTCCTGCTCTACCGCGGCCGGACGGTGCGGGCGGTGCAGCGGCTCGAGGAGGCGGTGCGGAGCGACCCCACGAACCTCGAGGCCGCGGTGCTCGCGGGGCTCGCCTACTACCGGGCGGGGAAGTTCGAGCAGGCCCGGGAGCGGCTGGCCGCCGCCCTCTCCCGGACGGAGGCGGAGCTTCCCGGTCCGCGGCTGGCCCTCGCGGATTCCTGCTACCGGCTGGGGCTCTACCGGCGGGCGGCGGATCTGGCCCGGCGCGTGGCGGCGAGGGACCCGGGGCGCGCGGACGCCCGGCGGCTCCTGGGCAGGATCCTCATCGCGGACGGGGCCTACCCCGAGGCCGAGAAGGTCTTCCGCGAGCTGCGCGCCCTCGATCCCGAGGACGTGGAGACCGCCATGTACCTGGGCTTCCTGGCCCTCGTCACGGGGCGGTCCGAGGAGGCGGAAGACGCCTTCGCCGAGGCCCGGCGGCTGGCGCGCACCCCGGAGATGAAGTTCCGGGTGGCGCGGGTGGAGGCGGACTACTACCGCCGGGCCCGCATGCTGGACCGGGCCGTGGGGGTGTACGAGGAGTTCGTCGCCGCCCACCCGGGGCAGGCCGACGGCCGCCTGGGCCTCGCGGACTTCCTGGCCTCCCTGGGCCGGAAGGAGGAGGCCCGGGACGCCTACCGCCGCGTGCTGGCGGCGGATCCCGGGAACCTGAAGGCGCGGCGGAGGCTCTGCGAGTACTACTTCGAGGAGGGGGGAGACCCCGCCCCCATCCGGAGGCAGATCGCGGAGATCCGGCGGCGCCGGCCGGACGCCCCGGTCCTGCTCTACCTCGGGGGCAAGCTCGCGTTGACCGAGGGGCGGCTCGAGGAAGCGGCGAGGTCGCTCCGGGACTACGTGGCGGTGCGACCCGAGGACCCCGACGGTCGCTACGCGCTGGGCGTGACTCTTTACCGGAGGGAGGCGTACCGGGAGGCCGCGGACCAGCTCGAGGCCGCGCTGGCGCGGGTACCCCGGTCCCCCCGCATCCGGCAGACTCTGGGCCAGGTGCTGCAGGCCGCCGCCGCCGCGGCCTCCGCCCGGAAGGACGACCGGTCCGTCCGGGATCTCGTGCGGCGGGCCCTCCGCTACGACCCGGGGCTCGAGAAGGCGAAGCTCCTGCTCGCCACGTCCCTGGCCCGTCTCGGGGACGTGGCGGGGTCCGAGGGGACCTGCCTGGCGGTGGTCCGCAAGGACCCCGGAAACCTGAACGCGCTCCGGCTGCTCGGCTCGGTGCGCGCCCGGCGGGGGGATCTCCCGGGGGCGGCGGACGCCTTCCGGCGGGCGGCGGAGGTCTCGCCCCGGGCGGAGTACGACCGGTACCTCCTCTCCTCCGTCTATCTCCGGATGGGGAACTACCCGGCGGCCCTGGACGAGGCGCGGCGCGCGGCGTCCTCGTCGGGGAATCCCCTGTTCGCCGCGGACGTGATCGTGGCCGCCCTCATCGGCAGCGGAGAGGCCCGGAACGCGGAGAGGTTCGCGGAGGAGCTGAGGAACCGGATGCCGGAGCAGGCCCTGGCCCACGCGCTCGTGGGCGTGGCCCGGCGCGCGAGGGGGAACCTGGCCGGAGCGCGGGAGGCCTTCAACGCCGCCCTCGAGATCGACGGTCGGTTCTACTGGGCGCTGTGGCAGATCGTCCGGATCGATCTGGAAGCCCCCGGGTCGGAGTCGAACCCCCTGGAGGCCGTTTCCTTCCGCCACGAGCGGAATCCCGACGACCCCGATCTCAACTACCTGATGGCGTGGCTGCACGTCCGGCGCGTGGATCGGGCGGGGGCGCTTCCCTTCCTCCGGAAGGCGCTGGAGGTGAACCCCCGGCACCGGCCCTCCCTGGTCCTCTTCGCGAAGGTGACGGCCGAGCTGGGACATCCGGAGGCGGCCCGTCCCCCCCTGCTCGCCTACCTGGCGAAGACCCCCGACGACGCGGAGGTCCGGTTCCTCCTCGCCGCCGGCCACGACCTGTCGGGGGACCCCGACCTGGCCCGGAGGCAGTACGAGGCGGCGGTGGCCGCGGACGCCCGCTACGCTCCGGCCCTGAACAACCTGGCCATGCACTTCCTGGGAAGGGATGGGGACCCCGGGAGGGCCCGGTCCCTGGCGGAGCGGGCGCTGGTGGTCGATCCCGGGAACCCCGTCTATCTGGACACTCTCGGCCGGGTCCAGCTCGCCATGGGCAACCGGGGCGAGGCGGCCCGGACGCTGAAGAGCGCCCTCCGGGGCTTCCTCGAACGGCAGACGCGGCTGGAGCTCAAGAGCGTGGAGGGCCGGGCCTGGGACAAGGAGAGGGTGAAGGCGGAGCTCGAACTCGTGCGAAAGCGAATCGGGGAGACGAAGAAAGCCCTCGAGCGGATCGACGGCGCCGGGGCGGGGAGCGGGGGATGAAGCAGGTGGCGCAGGCGGTGAGCGGCGGGCGTCCCCGGGTGGTGGAGGTCCCCCCTCCCGGGCTCGGGGCGGGACGGGTCCTGGTCCGCACCCGGTTCTCCCTGGTGAGCGCGGGCACGGACCGCCTGGTGATCGAGCTGGCGGGCAAGAGCCTCCTGGGCAAGGCCCGGTCCCGCCCCGACCAGGTGCGGAAGGTGCTCCGCCGCCTCCGGACCGAGGGGCTCTCGCGGACGCTGGACGCGGTCCGGGCACGGCTGGCCGAGGATCTTCCGCTGGGCTACTCGGCGGCGGGCATCGTCGAGGCCGTGGGGGCCGGCGTCACCGATCTCCCGGTGGGACGGGCCGTGGCCTGCGCGGGGGCCGGGTACGCCGTGCACGCGGAGCTGCTCTCCGTCCCCCGGAACCTGGTGGTCCCCGTGCCCCGGGGCCTCCCCCTCCGGCACGCCGCCGCCGTCACCCTCGGGGCGATCGCCCTCCAGGGCGTGCGGCGCGCGGACGTGCGCCTGGGGGAGAGGGTGGGGGTGATCGGGCTCGGGCTCCTGGGGCTCCTCACCGTGCAGATCCTCCGCGCCTCCGGGGCTCACGTCTTCGCCGTGGACCTCGACCCGGAGCGGGTGGCCCTGGCGCGGACCATGGGCGCGGAGAGCGCGTGGAGCCGGGAGGAAGGGGACCTCGGCGAACGCGCGCGGATCTTCGGAGGCGGGCACGGGCTCGACGCGGTGGTGGTGACCGCGGCCTCCTCCGGGAGCGATCCCCTGGTGCTGGCCGCCGAGCTCAGCCGCCTGGGGGGACGGATCGTGGTGGTGGGGGCGGTGGGCCTGGACGTGCCGCGGCGCCTGCTCTACGAGAAGGAGCTGGACGTGCGCCTGGCCCGCTCGACGGGCCCGGGTCGCTACGACCCCGCCTACGAGGAGAAGGGACTCGACTATCCCTACCCCTGGGTGCCGTTCACCGAGGGGAGGAACATGGAGGAGTTTCTCGCCCTGGCGGGCCGGGGGGAGGTGGACCTGGATCCGCTTCTCACCCACGAGTACGGCATCGAGGAGGGAGAGTCCGCCTACCGGCTCCTGCTCTCGGACGAGGGGCGCTCGGTGATCGGGCTCCTCTTCCGGTACGGTGCGGAGCCGGACGAGGGGGAGGAGGTGCCTCCCGCGAGGGTCCGGGTGCGCCGGGAGCCGCGGGGCCGGGAGGGAACGGGCCTCGGGTGGGTGGGGGCCGGGGCCTTCGCCCGGGGGGTCTTGCTTCCGGCCTTCGCGAGGCGGCCGGGGGTCCGCTTCACGGGAGTGGTCACCGCGACGGGTCTCAGCGGATGGAACACGGCCCGGAGGGAGGGGTTCGCCTGGACCACGACGCGGCTCGAGGAGCTCCTCGAGGACGAGGACACGGACGCGGTGGTCATCGCCACCCGGCACCGCGACCACGCCCGCCAGGCCGCCGCCGCCCTGCGGGCGGGAAAAGACGTCTTCCTCGAGAAGCCGCTCGCCCTCGACGAGGAGGAGCTCGCGGAGGTGACGGCCCGGGCGCGGGAGTCGGGCCGCCTGCTCATGGTGGGTTTCAACCGCCGGTTCGCGCCGTCGTACCGGGCGCTCCGGCGCCTGTTCCGGGAGCGCGCGGGTCCCCTCCAGGCGGTGTACCGGGTGAACGCGGGCCCGCTGCCCGCGAGCCACTGGACCCGTGACCTCGAGGAAGGAGGCGGCCGGATCCTGGGCGAGGCCTGCCACTTCGTGGACCTCCTCATCCACCTCGTCGGCCGCCGCCCGGTGGAGGTGTTCGCGGATCTCCTTCCGGAGGACGGCCTGTCCGCGACCCTGCGGTTCGAGGACGGCTCGGTGGGATCCCTGGTGTACGCGGTGGCGGGAGACCCGGGGCTCGGGAAGGAGCGCCTGGAGGTCTTCGCGGACGGGGTGGCGGCGGAGCTCTGCGACTTCCGGCGCGTGCGGGCGGCCGCGGGAGGGCGCGTGCGTCGCCTGCGCGCGGCGCCGGGCAAGGGACACCGGGAAGAGGTGCGGGCCTTCCTCGACGCCCTGCGCGCGGGGGCCCGCTCGCCGGTGCCCCTCTCGCAGGCCGTCCGGAGCACGCGGGCCACGTTCGCCCTGCTGGAGTCGGCGGGCCGGGGGCTTCCCCTCCGGCTCCGGGAGGAGTGATGCTGCGGACCTGGCGCATGGCGCGTCGCCTCTCCGTGGGCCAGATCCTCCACCGTTGCCGGCTGAGAGCCCGGCGGGCGGCCGCCCGGGTGTTCCGGGGAGGCGCGGATGCGGGGCCCGTTCCTCCGCGGGGGAAGCCCGTCCGCCTGCCCCCCGGGCTCCTGCGCCCGGGCCCGGAGGAGGGGTGGCGGAGAAGAGGGGAGGAGGCGGCGAGAGGGCGCTTCCGCTTCCTGGGGGTCACCCGGGATCTCGGGCTCCGGCCGTTCCCGGCGCCGCACGACGTGTCCCTGCTCTGGGCCTACCACCTGGAGTACATGGAGTACCTGCTGGATCTGGTCCTGGCGCGGCGCTTCCGGGAGGCGGCGACCCTGGCCCGGGCCCGCCTCGAGGCCCCCCGCGCGCGGCACCCCGCGGCCCGCCACCCCTACCCGGATTCCCGCCGGTCGGCCTCCTTCACGCACGCCCTCTGGCGCTGGGAAGGGGACGGGGCGGAGGTGATCGCGGAGGGGGCGTGGCGCTGGGCCCGTCGCGTGGCGCGCAACCTGGAGATGGACGTGGGGGGCAACCACCTCCTGGAGAACGGGCGGGCCCTCGCCCTCGCGGGGGCGGCGTTCCGGGGCCGGCGGGCGGCCGCCCTGCGGGCCCGGGGACGGACGATCCTCTCCCGGGAGGCCCGGGCCCAGATCCTCCCGGACGGAGGGCACTTCGAGCGGTCGCCCATGTACCACGCCCGGGTGCTCCGGGTGCTGCTGGAGGGCGGGCTGGCGCTGGCGGCGGCGGGGGCGGGGCCGGGGGGAGCCTACTGGGAGGTCGCGGCGGGGGCCGCGCGCTTCCTGGCGGGGATCCTGGGACCCGGCGGCGCCCTGCCGCTCCTCGGGGACAGCGTCCGGGAGCCGGACCTGGATCCGCGTCTCCTCTTGGCGGCCGCGCGGGAGGTCCTGCCCTTTCGACCCGGGCGCGGGCCGCAGGGGGACCGGGCCTATCCCCACACCGGCCTTTACGTCTTCGAGGATCCGGACGAGGGGAACGTGCTCGTCCTCGACGGGGGGGACACCTGTCCCGCCTCCCTGCCCGCGCACGGGCAGGCGGACACCTTCGGCTACGTGCTCTGGGGGGAGGGAGCGGAGCTGGTGGTGGACCCCGGCGTGTACGAGTACGCTCCGGGGGAGATGCGGGACTGGTGCCGGTCCACCCGGGCGCACAGCACCGTGGAGGTGGACGGGCGGGACTCCGCCGAGGTCTGGGGCTCCTTCCGGGTGGGCCGGCGGGCGCGGGTCCGGGACCGCCGGTGGGTGGTGGAGGACGGCCGGGCGACCTTCCGCGCCGGGCACGACGGGTACCGGCACCTCGGAGTGGGGGTGACGAGGACGGTCGCCCACCTGGCCCGGGGGCTCTGGCTGGTGGCGGACCGGGTGGCGGGGCGGGGGGAACACACCGCGAGGAGCCGGATCCACCTGCATCCCGAGGCGGTGATCGAACGGCCGGGGTCCGGGGGGTTCCGGATTCACCGCCGGGGGGCGACCCTGAGGATCGAACCCCTCCCCGGGGTCTCGGTGGACTTCGAGGAGGGCTGGTACTGCCCGGAATTCGGCCGGCGCCGCCGGAGCCGCCTCCTCGTCCTCACCGCCCGGGGGAGGGAGATCGTGCTGGGCTACGTCCTCTCCCTGCGTCCGGAGGAGGTGGGGCTCGCGCGGCGCGACGGGATCCTCCGGGTCCGGGCCGGCCACCGGCGGTTCGCCAGGAGCGTCCCGTGAGGATCGTCCTCGTCTGCCACTACTTCGCCCCCGAGCCCGGCGCTCCCCAGGCCCGGCTTCTCGAGACGGCCCGGGTCTGGGCCCGGGAGGGGCACGGGGTGACGGTGGTCACCTGCTTCCCGAACCACCCCACGGGGATCCTGGAGCCGCGGGACCGGGGCCGGATCTTCCGGCGGGAGGATCGGGACGGCATCCGGATCCTCCGCTGCTGGGTCTACGCCACCCCGAACCGGGGGATCCTCCGGAAGACCCTGGGCCATCTCTCCTTCATGGCGAGCGCCGCGTTCCTGGGCCTCCCGCGGGTGGGGCGGCCGGACGCGGTGGTGGTGAGCAGCCCCACCTTCTTCAGCATCGTCCCCGCCCTCCTCTTCTCCCTTCTCTGGCGGCGCCCTCTCGTGCTGGAGGTGAGGGACCTGTGGCCCGCCATCTTCACCCAGCTCGGGGTCCTCCGGAACCGCTGGATCATCCGGGTCCTCACGGGCCTGGAGCTCCTCTTCTACCGGTGCGCGGCCCGCGTGGTCCCCGTCACGGACGGGTTCCGGGAGGACATCGTCCGGCGGGGCATCGACCCGCGGAAGGTGATCACGATCACCAACGGCGTGGACACGGAGGTCTTCCGGCCGGGTCGCGACCGGGACGCGGAGAAGGCGCGGCGCGGGCTCGGCGGGCGGTTCGTGGTGCTGTACCTCGGGGCCCACGGTCTCTCCCACGGCCTCTCCCGGATCCTCGAGCTCGCGGATCGGTGGCGGGACGACCCGCGCGTCCTCTTCCTCTTCGTGGGGGAGGGCGCGGAGAAGGGGGCCCTCGTGGCCCGGGCCCGGGAGCGGGCCCTCCCCAACGTGGAGTTCCGCCCCCCGGTGGAAAAGGGCGAGGTCCCCGGGTACTACGCCGCCGCGGACGTCTGCCTGGTCCCGCTCCGGGACGTGCCCCTGTTCTCCACGTTCATCCCCTCCAAGATGTTCGAGATCATGGGTTCCGGCGTGCCGATCCTCGCCTCCCTCTCGGGCGAGGCGGCACGGATCCTCGACCGGTCCGGGGCGGCGATCGTGGTCCCTCCCGAGGACGTGGACGCGCTGGACGCGGGCCTTCGCCGGCTGCGCGGGGATCCCGGGCTCCGGGCCGTCCTGGGAGCCCGGGGGGCGGCCTTCGTCCGGGAGCACTACGACCGTTCCCGGCTGGCGCTCCGGTACCTGGGCCTGATCCGGGAGGCGGTGGAGGGGAGAAGGGAGGGGCGGCCGTGAGGGTCCTCGTCACCGGGGCCACCGGTTTCACGGGGCGCCGCGTGGCGGCGGCCCTCGCGAGGGCCGGGCATCGCCTGAGGTGCCTCGTGCGTCCCGGGAGCGACCGGCGTCCCCTCCGGGGACTCGACACGGAGTTCGCGGTGGGCGACCTGGGAGACGGGGAATCGCTCCTGCGGGCCCTGCACGGCGTCGAGGCCCTCGTGAACGTGGCCTCGATCGGGTTCGGCCACGGCCCGGGGATCGTCCGGTGCGCGGAGGCCGCGGGCGTGGAGCGGGCGGTCTTCTTCAGCACCACCGCGGTCCTCACCTCCCTGCCCGCGGCCTCGCGGCGGGTGAGGCTCCGGGCGGAGGACGCGATCCGGGAATCCCCGCTGTCGTACACCATCCTCCGGCCCACCATGATCTACGGCGCCCCGGGAGACCGGAACGTGGAGCGTCTCTTCCGGGCGGTGCGCCGCTTCCCGGTGATGCCCCTGCCGGGAAGGGGCGAGCGGAGGATCCAGCCCGTGCTCGTGGACGACCTGGCGCGGGCGGCGGCGGCGGCGCTCGACGCGGAGGCCGCGGTGCGGCGCGTGTACCAGCTTCCCGGGCGCTCC
>JAOZQC010000090.1:8985-9251 GCA_029932425.1 Planctomycetota bacterium
TCGTGCGGGAGACGGCGGCGGCGGCGGGAACGCGCGTGCTCCTCCTTCCCCTCCCCCCGGCTCTCCTCGTGGGGGCGGCGGCGGTGCTTCGGCTCGTCTCCCCCCGTCCCGGCATCCGCCCCGAGCAGGTGATGCGGCTCCTCGAGGACAAGGACTTCGACTGGGAGCCGGCCCGCCGGGACCTCGGCTACGATCCCGCGGGCGTGGCCCGGGGGCTCGGGATCGAGGCCCGGCGCCTCCGCCGCCGGGCGGCGGGGGAGACGCGG
>JAOZQC010000091.1 GCA_029932425.1 Planctomycetota bacterium
ACCCACCCCGTACATCCCCGATCCCTGGCCGAGCCCCACCGTGGTCCGGTACTCGTCGTCCCCCGCGAGATCCACGCACACCGACGTCTTCCGGGGCGTGTAGAGGGTCCCCCCCGCGGAGTTCGCGTACACGTCGTCCCCCCCGAGGTCGAAGGTGAGGAGGCAGTCCTTCTCGTACCGGTCGCGGCCGAAGCCCCCGATCCCCACCCGGCCCGCGGGGGTCTCGAAGACGAGGTGGAACTCCCCGCCGCTCCGGGGAGCCTCGAGGGCACGCTGCAGGTCGGGGAGACGGTCGAGCACGGCGGCCACGGGAAAGGACGCCCGTATCATGCGCGGAATGTCGATCCGGGCGTGATGCGAGCGGAGGAGGGGGGCCTGCATGGCGGCGGGCATGCCCGTGCTGAACGGCGACCCGTACTTCCGCAGGTGGACCCACTCCGACTCCGTGAGCTCCGCGAAGGCGGCGGTCCGTTCCCGGGCGGCGTGGGCCACGGCGTGGAGCAGCTCCGCCAGGTAGTCCCGGGCCGCCCGGGGAACGACCGCGAGCCGCTTCCCGAGGGAGCCCGGGTCCGGGCGGTCCGGAGCCGTTTCCGGCCACAGGGCGAGGAGTTCCGCCGCCAGGCTCCCCGGCTTCCCGGGCGCCCCGCCGCCCGGCCCGATCCCCAGGGTCTCCGCCGCCCGGCGCAGCCCGGACTCCAGGCTCCCGGGCTCCCGGAGCCAGGGGCCGAAGCGCCGCCAGGCGCCCCCCGGCACCTCGAGGGGTTTTTCGAGCCAGGCGTCGAGGAGGGGGAGCCGCCAGGCGTCGGCGGGGAGGAAGTCGTAGCGGGTGCGGAGGTCGGCCCTCCCGAGATGGAGGCTCGGAAGCTCGGCCCGCACCTTCGCGGTGATCGTCTTCATCACGCTCTCGGGAGCGGGGGGGCCCTGCGAGAGAACCGGAAGGAGGAGAACGGCGAGGAGGACGGAAAGCGGGAACCGGCGGCCCATGATGCACTTCCTGGGGCGCAGGGCGGTGTGGCCGGGATGAGCTTCGCATACGGGCCGTCCCCGTGCAAGCCCCGGTGTCCCAGGGGGGCTCCGCGTCCCCGCCGGCCCGCTTCCGGCGGGGCTGGCGCCGCCGCCGGGGATCGGTTACAAACGGGGGCACCATGGGAGAGGACGATCCCCGGCGCGCGAAGCTCTCGGCTCTGCTCGCCCGTACTCCCCTCTTCCGGGGCCTCTCCCCGGAAGACCTCGAAGCCCTGCGCGCCATCGGACGGGGCCGGGCGCTCCGCCGGGGCGAGGTCCTGTTCCTGGAAGGGGTCCCGGCGGAGGGGTTCTTCCTCGTGGTGGCGGGCCGGGTGAAGCTCTACAAGATGTCCGCGGGGGGCAAGGAGCAGATCCTCCACGTCCACGGTCCGGGCGAGGTCTTCGCCGAGGGCGTGCTCTACGAGGGAGCGGTGTACCCGGCCTCGGCGGCGGCCACGGAGGACGCCCGGGTCGTGCTCTTCCCCCGCCGGCGGTTCCAGCGCCTCCTCGCGGAAAGGCCCGTCCTCGCCACGAACCTCATCGCCCGGCTGGGGTCCCGCCTGCGCCAGCTCGCGGATCTCGTGGAGGACCTTTCCCTGAAAGAGGCCCCCTCCCGGCTCGCCCGGTACCTCCTGGAGCTTCCGAGCCGGCAGGGGGCGGGGGGGCCGGTGGTGACGCTCCGGATCCCGAAGGGGGAGCTGGCCTCCCTGCTCGGCACCCGGAGGGAAACGCTCTCCCGCCTCTTCCGGAAGCTCTCCGACGCCGGGCTCATCGAGGTCCGCGGGAGCCGGATCACGGTCCTCGATCCGTTCCGGCTGGAGGCGATCGCCGACGGGGAAGTGCCGGGCGATTGACCTCGGTCAAGACGCGGGACCGGCGGCCGGGGTACCCTGCCTTCCGCATCCGGGAAACCTGCGGGAGGACCCCATGAAGCGCCCGATGATCCTGATCGACGAGGAGAAGTGCGACGGCTGCGGACTGTGCGTGACGTCCTGCGCGGAGGGGGCCCTCGAGATCGTGGAGGGGAAGGCCCGGCTCGTGAGCGAGGAGTACTGCGACGGACTGGGGGCGTGCCTGGCGGAGTGCCCCCAGGGGGCCCTCGTGGTGGAGGAGCGGGAGGCCGTTCCCTTCGACGAGGAGGCGGTGAAGCGGCACCTCGCGGCCCGCCGGGCCCCGCTCACCCGGTGGCCGATCAAGCTGGGGCTCCTCTCCCCGTTCCTGCCCTTCCCGGGGGGGGCGGACCTGGTCCTCGCCGCGGACTGCGCCGGCTTCGCCCACGCCGCCTTCCACGCCGAGCTCCTGAAGGGGCGGCCCCTGGCGATCGCCTGTCCCAAGCTCGACGATCCCCAGCGGAACCTGGCGAAGCTCATGGTGCTGGTGGAGGGGGCCGGCCTGCGGAGCATCACCGTCCTCCGCATGGAGGTGCCTTGCTGCGGCGGACTCGAGATGCTCGTGCGCCTGGCGCTCGATCGCACCGGGGTGGATCTTCCGGTGACCTCCGAGATCGTGGAGATCGGGCCGGCGTTCGCGGGCCGGGGCCGGGCGCCGGCGGGCGGCGGCTGTCCCTCCACCGCCGTGTTTCCCGCCTGAGGCCGCGGCGGAAGAGGATCGGAACGCCGTTGCTTTTCCCCATGCGGTATGATGGTCCGAGTCCTGTGTCCGGGAGGAAACCATGAGAACCGCCGTCGTCCTATCGGGATGGCTCCTCGTGCTCGGCCTTCCCGTCCCCCCCGTGGAGGCGGGGACCGCGCGCCTCGCGAGTCTCGACCGGTCGGGAGTGGCCGGGGGGACGCTGAAAGCGGTCCTGGAGCTGGTGAACGACTCGGGGAAGCCCGCGAAGTTCAAGATCCAGGCCCGGGTGGTGGCGGACCCGGACCGGAGCTGGAACAAGGCTTCCGTGAAGGGGGCGAAGGTGAAGCGGACCTTCCGCCTCGAGGCGGGGGAGACGCGGCGGGTGGAGGTGGATCTCCCCGTGCCCGCCGGGGCCCTGGGGCCGGTGCGCATCGAGTGCAAGGTCCGCGGGCCGAAGGCGAAGGTGAGGTTCGACGAGGCGGGGGTCTCCCTGCCGGCTTCCGGCGGCGAGCCGGACCTGCCGCCGGACGGGGAGGGACCGGCGCGGGTTCTCACCCTCACGGGCACCGTATCGCTGGCCCGGGTCCCCGGCCCGATTCCCATGGAGGGCGCGGAGGAGGAGCTCTTCCCCTACCTCGTGGACGTCCGCTTCCGGACGGAGGAGGGCGCCTCCTGGATCCTCATCGGTCCCGAGGCGATGGTGCTCGCCTCCCTCATGCGCGAGGCGGGCCTCGAGGAGACGAAGGCCACCGTCACCGGCTACCCCGCGGACGTGGTGCCGTTTCTCGAGGGGAAGGGGAAGCACCTGCGCTCCGCCGCCCGGCCCCGCCTGTTCTGGCTGCTCACCTTCGACGCCCGGGGGGTCGAGGACCCTCGAGAGCGCATCGTGCCCCACCGGTTCGTCCTTGCGGAGAGGCTCTCGAAGATGACCGAGGCCCGGGAGCTGGTGGTCCAGACCGAGGACGAGTGGGAGCGGATGCTGGCGAGTGCGGGGATCCGGCTTCCCGAGGAGTTCCCCTGGCTGGACGGGGAAGCCGGGACGCGCCGCGCGAAGGGCCCGGCCGGCGGGGCGCGGCGGGGGAGGGGGAGGCCGGGCGCGTCGGGGGAGGAGCGGCCCGGAGGAGCCGGGCCGGACCGCCCGGTGATGTGGCCCCCCCGGCCGGGACCCCACGAAGTGGACTTCGACCGGGAGACGGTGATCGCGGTGTTCGCCGGGGAGCGGCGCTCCTCCGGCTTCCGCGTGGAGATCGTGCGGGTCACCCGGGAGGACGACGGCACCCTCCTCGTGGCCTACGCCGTCCGGGAGCCCTCGGACTACGAGGTGGTGATCGAGGTCCCCACGAGCCCCTTCGCCGTGGTGGCGATCCCCAAGACCGATCGCCGCGTCCGCTTCGAGCTCACCGACGAGCGTCCCGACCCGTTCCCCCTCCCGGGGATGCCGGAGTGGGGCGGAATGAAACAGCGCTGACAGGCATGGCCTTTTCACTTTTCTGACCCAGCGCGGACCGACGCGGATTCCTCGCCTTTCGCCGCCTCCTCCGGCGGGGCGGCCACGGGGCGGGAGGAGAGGAGGAGAGGGGGAAGAGGAGGGCGGGCAGCGCCGTGCGGGAAAGGTTACAAGACGCTCCCGCCCCCGTATGTAACCTTCAGATCTCGAGGACCGCGGTGCCGTTGATGAGGCTTCGCTTCATGCGCAAGAGGACGTCGTTGGCGGCGGCGAGGGGGTGGGTCTCGATCTCGGTGCGGAGGGGGATCTCCCCGGCGTAGCGGAGGAGCTCCTCGGCGTCCTTCCGGGTGAAGTTCGCCACGCTCGTCACCGCCCGCTCCTGGTAGAGCAGCCGATCGTAGTCGATCTCCGGGATGGGAGTCATGGTGACGCCGGCCAGGGCGAGGGTCGCGCCCCGGTCCATGACGCGGAGGATCTCCGGCACCAGCGGGCCCGCGGGGGCGAAGCACACGGCGGCGTCGAGCTTCCGGGGAGGATCCTCCTCCGCCCGGCCCGTCCAGGCCGCGCCCAGCTCCCTCGCCAGCTCCCGGTGCTCCGCGGACCGGGAGAAGACGAACACCTCCATGCCCAGGTGGCGGGCCACCTGGATCGTCACGTGGGCCGAACCCCCGAAGCCGTAGAGCCCGAGCACCTGTCCCGGCGCGGCTCGTGAGAGACGGAGCGCCCGGTACCCGATGATCCCCGCGCAGAGGAGGGGAGCGGCGTGGACGTCGGGAAAACCCTCCGGGAGGGGGAAGGCGTAGTCGGCGCGGGCGAGCATGAGCTCGGCGTAGCCCCCGTTCACGTGGAACCCGTGGAAACGCGCCCCCTCGCAGAGATTCTCCCGGCCCGAGAGGCAGCGCGGGCATTCCCCGCAGGCGTCGTGGATCCAGGCCGCGCCCACCCGGTCGCCGGGGGAGAAGCGACCGGCGCCCGGCCCCGCCGACCGCACCCGGCCCACCACCTGGTGGCCGGGCACGATGGGGAACGCCGGGGGCGTGATGTCGCCCTCCACGGTGTGGAGATCGGTGCGGCAGGCGCCGCAGACCGAGACCTCGAGGAGGAGCTCGCCCGGCCCCGGCACGGGATCGGGCAGGGTCACCGCCCGGAGGGGTCGCTCCTCGATGGGGGCGGGTCGCTCGAGGAGGATCGCCTGCACGGCGGCCTCACTTGCGCCCGGGCGGGGAAGGGAACTCCCCCCCGAACCGCACGGTGTAGATCGCGGAGAGGCGGATCGCCTCGAGCGCCTTGATCACCTTGTGGGTGGGAATCTCGGGGTCCGCAACCACCACCCAGGGGGTCTTCGCGGGGTCCCGGGCATAGTCGACGCCGTACTTCAGGGCGTAGGCGGCGTTCGGGCTCACCGCCTTCCGCTCTCCGTCCTCGGTGACGTGGGTCCGCGTGGGCTTGCCCAGGGCCTGGTACAGCCCCCGCGCCGACGTGGCGTCCTCCTTCTCGAAGAGGTAGTAGATCTCCCCGTCCTCGTCCACCACCTCCACCCGGAGCTCCTCCATCCCCTCCGGAAGGACCACCGGGCCCTTCGGCGGCGGGGTACGGATCATGGCCAGGAGCGTGCGCTCGTCGTCGTGGCTGGGGTTCACGCCGAGCCCCACGTCCGCGACCCCCGCTTTCCGGGCTTCCTCGAGCGCCCAGTACACGTACTTCCAGGGAGTCCGGGGAGGAGTGACGATGACGAGCCGGAAGTCCCTGACCTCCGCGGCCTTCCGCATCATGTCGCCGAGCATGGCGTACGAGGCGCCGAGCACGGTTCCTCCCCAGCGGAGTCGACCGTCCTCCATGATGGCGAGCAGGACGAAACGGTTGTCCCCGGTGTCCTTCACCGGCCTCGTCACCGAGGAGTTCACGCGGACCAGGGGGAACTCCCTGACCCGGATCTCCCCGGCCGGCCCGGTCTGCGTCGGCGGCGGCTTCGGCTTCTCGGGCGCCGGTCTCACGGGGGAGGAGCCCCCGGGGGCCTCGGCCGGCTCCGGCCTCCCGGGACGGGGAGCGGGGACCGCGGGGGCGGACCGGGCACCCGGCCGGGGCGGACGGCGGGGCTTCCGGGGACCGGGGGCCGTCCGTTCGACCCAGGTGAGAGCGACCACTCCGGCCACGGTGGCCACCACGATCAGGAAGGCGCCGAACTTGCTGGGCATGACGGACCTCCACGTTGCGGCCCGTATGATAACCCGGTGGGCGGCGGATCCCCACGTCGGAGGAAGCGGAGGGGAAGGCCGGAAGGCCCGGGCCGGGCGCCGCCGCCGGGAGAGCGAGGGGCCGGAGCCGGGTCAGCAGACCGAGTGCCGGCCGTCCAGCACCTTCTTCCAGAGGTTCGGCATCTCCCGCAGGACGCGGTCCGCCACGCGGCGGGCGGCGGCCTCGATCTCCTTCCTGCGGAGGGTGGACTCCACCCGGATCTCGAGCGCCCGCGGCTTGTTCACGGGCGCGCCGATGGCGGAGACCAGGAACACGTCCACCCCCTCGATCCCCTCGTGCTTCGCGAGCCGCCTCGCGATGTCCCAGGCCGCCAGGTTGTAGATCTTGCCCACGTGGTTCGTGGGGTTCTTGCCCGCCGCAGCCTCCAGCGTCATGGGCCGGTAGGGGGTGATCAAGCCGTTCGGCCGGTTGCCGCGGCCCACCTGGCCGTCGTCCCCGGCCTCCGCGCTGGTGCCGGTCACCGTCAGGTACACCGACTCCTCCTCGTCCACGTCCGCCCGGTTCACGTCGACGGAGAGCTCGAGCCCCGTGTAGCGCCGGGCCACCTTCCGCACCTCCTCGGCCGCCGCCGCCCGGCTCTCCGCGTAGAACGCGAAGTCGGGGGTGTGGGCGGACACGAAGGCCAGCGCCACCGTGAGGTTCAGGTGCTTCCTCACCCGGGTCCCCATCACCTTCACGTCCTCTCCCCACTCCGGGTGGCGGCGCTTCACGGCGGGGCTGTTCAGGTGGCGCTCCACCTTCGCCACCACCGTCTCCGTCTCCGTGAGGGGGGCGAAGCCCACCCCGAGAGAGGTGTCGTTGCTGGCGGGGAGGGTGTCCTGGTCGTAGTTCGCCACCAGGTCCTGGGAGCCGGGGTGAATCTGGGTTTCCACCCGGAGGTGCCGCTCCACGTCGAGGTGGGGGAGGCGCCCGGCCAGGACCTCGCGGCCGACCCGGACGGCGATCTCCTTCAGGGGCACGCGGTGCTTCCCGATCCGGGTGGCGGCGCGCCCCGCGAAGATGAGGCGCATGGGGGCCGTCACCCGGCCGCCGCCGAACTCCGCCCGGCTCCGGCCTCCCACGAGCACGGCCTTGTCCACGTTGTGGTGGAGGATGCGGCCGAAGTGCTCGAGGTAGTACCGGCAGAGGGCGACGGAGAGGGCCTCCGCGGCCGCGTCGCAGAGGCTGTCCGGGTGGCCGGCACCCTTGCGCTCCACGATCTCCATCGGCGCTTCGCCGACGGTCGGCCCCTTCCGGGAGGTGACGAGGATGTCCATCCGATCTACTCCTTCCTGGGGAACAGCGGCTCGGCGCGGGCGACCCGGACCCCCTCGGGGAAGGCGAAGCGTGCCAGGTCCCCGAGCCGGACGCCGGCGATGTCGCCGAGACCGAGCTGGGCGTAACCGTCGGCCATCTTCCGGGGCATGACCGGCCACAGGTAGACGAGGGCGTGGCGGAGGGCCTCGAGGAGGCAGTGGAGGATGGCGGCGACCTTCTCCGGGCCTCCCTCTTCCTTCATCACCTTCCAGGGCTTTCGCTCGTCCACGTAGGCGTTCGCCCGGGTCACGATCTCCCAGGCGGCCAGGATCGCGCCCTGGGGATCGAGCCGCTCCATCCGCTCGACGTAGCTCTCGTGCGCCCTCTCCGTCACCTCGCGCAGAGGGTCGTTCGCCTCGACGCCCGGCCCCGCAATGTGCCCGTCGAGGTACTTCTCCGCCATGTTCAGCACGCGGTTCAGGAGGTTCCCGAGGTCGTTGCCGAGGTCGTGGCGGTATCTCTCCGCCAGGCGCTGGTGGCTGTAGTCGCCGTCTCGGCCCCAGCTCATCTCCCGCATGAGGAAGTAGCGGATGGGATCCGGTCCCCACTCCGCCACCTCCACGGCGGGGTCGATGATGGTGCCCAGCGACTTGGAGAGCTTCTGGCCGTCCACGGTGATGAAGCCGTGCACGGACACCGTCCTCGGGAGGGCCACCCCCGCGGAGAGGAGCATGGCGGGCCAGATCAGGCAGTGGAACCGGGTGATGTCCTTGCCGATCACGTGCACGTCCGCCGGCCACCACCGCCGCCAGGTGTCCGGATCCCCCGGGAAGCCGACTCCGGAGAGGTAGTTGATGAGGGCGTCGAACCACACGTACATCACGGTGGAGGGATCGGAGGGGAAGGGGACGCCCCAGTCGCAGCCTTCCCGGGAGACGGACACGTCGCGCAGCCCGTCCTCCAGGACGGCCACGACCTCGCGGCGGTAGCTCTCGGGGAGCACGAACTCGGGGTGGGCGGCGTAGTGCTCCTTCAGCGCCTCCTCGTAGCGGGAGAGCCGGAAGAACCAGTTCTGCTCGGAGATCCACTCCGGCTTCTTCCCGTGGTTCGGGCAGAGCCCGTCCACCAGGTCCTTCTCGGGCACGAAGGCCTCGCAGCCCACGCAGTACCAGCCCTCGTACTTTCCGCGGTAGATGTCCCCGGAGGCCTCCCAGCGGCGGAGCATCTCCTGGACGGCGGCCACGTGCCGGGGCTGGGTGGTGCGGATGAAGTCGTCGAAGGAGATGTCGAGCGACGCCCAGGCCTCCCGGAACTTCCCCTCCATCCGGTCGCAGAAAGAGACGGGGTCCAGGCCCGCCTGCCTGGCGGCGGCGGCAACGTTCTGGGAGTGCTCGTCGTTCCCCATGAGGAAGAAGACGTCGTCGCCGGCCAGCCGGTGGTACCGCGCGATCACGTCGGCCCCGATCTTCTCGTAGGCGGTGCCGAGGTGAGGCAGCGCGTTCGCGTAGTCGATGGCGGTTGTGATGTAGAACTTGCGGGAGATGGCCCCCTCCCGGGCCCGGGGCCCCGGAATCCTCGTAAACGGGGAATTAAACCCGAGGCCGGGTGCCGCCGCCCAGTTTTGCCCCTTCCCGGCCGGCCCGGGGCCCGGAATCCC
>JAOZQC010000092.1:0-7135 GCA_029932425.1 Planctomycetota bacterium
CGAGGCCCGGAAGCAGCGTGCCGAGATCCGGTGGTGCGTGATGGTGTGCCGCACCGTGCCCAGGGGTTCGCCCACCCGGAGGCGGAGACCGTGCGACCGCCGCACCGCCGCCCGGAGCGCGTCCGCGGGGCGGGCGCCGGCCTCGGCCACCGCGAACGGCGGACCCCAGGTGCCCGCGAGGAAGCCGCCGGACGGCGCCCGGACCAGGAGCACCCGGCCGTGCCGGCGCGCCAGCGCCACCGCCAGGGTCACGGGGACCGGTTTCCGGCGCGGGGGCCGGCGGGGCACCTCCGCCACCCGGCCTTCCCGGAACGCCCGGCAGTCGACCGCGAGGGGGCACTCCCCGCACCGGGCGCCGCGCGGGCGGCAGACCAGGGCGCCGAGCTCCATGAGCGCCTGGTTCACCCGGTCCGGAGGGCCGCCGGCCACGGCCGCCCGGGCGAGCTCCCAGAGGCGCTTGCGGACCGCGCCCCGCTTCACGTCTCCCCGCAGCAGGAAGACCCGGGCGAAGACCCGCTCCACGTTCCCCTCCACGACGGGCTCGGGGAGGCCGAAGGCGATGGAGAGCACCGCCCCCGCGGTGTAGGCGCCGATCCCGGGCAGGGCGAGGAGGGCCTCGCGGTCGGCGGGCAGGCGTCCCCCGTGGCGCGAGACCACGGCCCGCGCCGCGGCGTGGAGGGATCGGGCGCGGCGGTAGTAGCCCAGGCCCGACCAGAGGGCCAGCACCTCGTCCTCGCCCGCCGCCGCCATCGCCTCCGGGTCCGGGAACCTCTCCAGGAAGGCCTCGTACCGGGGCAGGACCGCCGCCACCCGGGTCTGCTGGAGCATGGTCTCCGCCACGAGCACCCGCCACGGGGAGACCTCCCGCCGCCAGGGAAGGTCCCGCCGGTGCGCGGCGTACCACTCGAGGAGCCGCTCGACCAGGGATGGAAGCTCCGCCTCGGACATACCTCGCCCGGGAAGGTTACATGCGGAGGCGGGAACGATTCGCAACTTTCGCACCCCGCCGGCCCCGGCTCCCGCGGGCCGGCGCATCCCCCCGCACTCGTCCGGCCCCACCCCGGTTTTCCGGAGGGGAACCCCGGGACCGGGATGCTACAGGTAGAGGCATGAGCCGCGTCTACCTCATGCCCGCGGACGGGAGGGAAGGCGAGGGAGTCCTCCGCGAGAAGGTGGGGGCGCTCTTCGACGCGGCGGAGCTCGGGGACTGCTTCTCCCGAAACGACCGGACCGCCCTGAAGCTGCACGTGGGGGAGCCCGGGACGACCACCTTCGTGCGGCCCTACGTGGCCGCGGCGCTCGTGGAGCGGATCGCCGCCCGCGGGGCGCGGCCCTTCCTCACCGACTCCACCGTCCTCTACAAGAGCCCCCGGAGCGACGGCATCGGGCTGACCCGGGTCGCCCTGGAGCACGGCTTCGGGCTGGACGCCGTGGGGGCGCCGTTCCTCGTGGCGGACGGGATGAGCGGCACCGACGAGGTCCCGGTCCCCGTGGAGGGGGAGCACTTCGAGGAGGTGCTCGTGGCCTCCGCGGTGGCCCACGCCCGGAGCCTCCTGGTCCTCTCCCACGCCACGGGCCACCTGGGGACGGGGTTCGGGGGGGCGCTGAAGAACATCGGCATGGGCTGCTGCTCCCGGAAGGCGAAGCTCATGCAGCACCACGGCCAGCACCCCCGGATCGATCCCGACCTCTGCCGGGGCTGCGGGGACTGCGCCGAGTGGTGCCCCCCGGGCGCCATCACCGTGGAGGAGACGGCGGAGATCGACGACGAGACCTGCATCGGCTGCGGCGAGTGCGTGGCCGCCTGCACGGAGGGGGCGGTGAAGTTCGACTGGGCCGTGCAGGGCCGGGCGCTCCAGGAGCGGATCGCGGAGCACGCGGCGGGGGTGCTCCGGCCCAAGCGGGGTCGGACGGCCTGCGTCACGGTGGTCATGGACGTCACCAAGAACTGCGACTGCCTGGGCGTCTCCGAGCAGCCGCTCCTCCCCGATATCGGCTTTCTCGCCTCCCGCGACCCGGTGGCCCTGGACCGCGCCACCCTCGACCTCATCGCGGAGCGGGCGGGACGCACCCTGGAGTCCATGTCCTACCCCGACCGGGACGGCTCCGTGCAGATCCGGCGCGCGGAGGCCCTGGGCCTCGGGGAGTCCCGCGTGGAGCTCGTGCGCCTGGCCTGACGATCCGGGCGGGATCCGCGGGGAACGACCCCGCCCGGAACGGCTCGACCCGCCGCGCCGGGAGGGTCCTTGCCTCTCCTCGTCAAGGCGGCCGCGAAGAGCGGCAAGGTCCCTGCGGCGAGCGCCGTGGAGATCTCGAGGGCCGGGGGATTCAGGAGGAACGTGAACGTGCGGTGCCCGGCGGGACCTCCGCGGGACGGGGCCCGGGGTACGAACCCGGGCGGAGCGCCCGGTCCGGCCTCGAGGGTAGCGCCGCCGGGAACGGACCGGCAGGGAATGCGAACGGGCTCCCGGGGCGGGCGGCTTGGCGCGCACCGGTGTTCGAGTCCGCTCGCGGCGCGCACGAAAGCGTGCGAATCCGCCCCCTCGACGGACCGGAATCGCCGGCGGAAACCCGGGCCGGGCTCCCTTCCGGGCCGGGCGGAGCGGGCCGGTCTTTTGCAGGCCGTACGGGTGGGGGGGGAACCGTTGCTCTTCCCCCACGTATGGACTCCCGGGCTATCATGGACAGTGTCCGCTTCCGTTCACGGAGGTCTCCCACCATGAACCGGCTTTTCCGGCTCGGATCCGTTCTCTCTCTCGTGGCGCTCCTCGCCCTCCTCGCCCCTCCCGCGACCGGCGTCGAAGGCGTGGAGGGGCCGAAGCCTCCCCCGGGAAGGAAGGGGAAGCCGGCCCTCACCGGAGACCGCGAGATCTACGTCCCCTTCCAGGACCTGAAGAAGGTCTTCGAGAAGGAGGGCCGGGGGGTCTTCGTGCCCTACGAGGAGTTCATGAAGCTCTGGCGGGCGAACCTGGATCGGCGCCCGGTTCCGGAGAAGCCTCCCGTTCCCTGGCTCGTCACGCGGGCGACCTACGAGGGGCGCGTGGAGGGGGGGCTCGCCGTCTTCTCGGCGACGATCGAGTTCGAGACCTTCCACCGGGGGTACACGGCGGTGCCGCTGGGCTTCTCCGGCGTGGCCCTGGGGAAGGCGCTCCTCGGCAAGGAACCCGCCACGCTGGAGGCGACGAAGGCGGGCTACCGGGTCATCGTGCCGGAGAAGGGGGCCTACACCCTGGGGATGGAGTTCGTGACCCCGATCCGGAAGGCCGGGGACGCCCGCACCATCGCCTTCCGGATGCCCCCCACCCCCGTGTCGCGCATCACCTTCGACGTCCCCGAGGAAGGGGCCCGGGTGACGGTGGAGCCGAACCTCGCCACCACCCGCACCGGCGCCGCTCCCGGCGTGACCCGGGTCATGGCCTACGCGGGCGCCGCGGAGTCCCTGAAGCTCACCTGGAAGCCCCGGCCCGTGGAGGTGAAGGTGGGCCCCGCCCTCGTCTTCGCGGACACGATCACCACCGCGAACGTGGAGGAAGCCGCGCTCCGCGTCCGCCAGGAGATCGCCTACACCATCCACCGGGCGCCCGTGGAGGCCTTCGACCTCTCGCTCGTCGGGGACGGCCGGGTGCTCTTCGTGGAGGGGCCGGGCGTCGCCTCCTGGGAGAGGAAGGGGAGCACGCTCCACGTCCGCCTGGTGGAGCCCGCGAAGAAGACCTGCCGGCTCACGGTGACCCTGGAGCGCGACCTTCCCGAGGGAAAGGAGATCCCGGCGCCCCGGCTCCGGTGCCTCACCGCCGCCCTCGGAAAGACGGTCTCGAAGGTGGCCCGGGAGCAGGGCTTCGTCCTGGTCCGGGCGCCGTCCACGGTGAAGGTCGCCACCCGGGCCGAGGGTCTCTTCCGCACGGACTTCCGGGCCCTCCCCGAGGCATGCCGGAGCCCGGCCCCTCTCCGGGCCTGGCGCCACGCCACCTCCGAGTGGAGCCTCTACCTCACCGCCGCCCGGATCCGCCCGCGGATCGAGATCCAGAGCGTGGCGCGCTTCACCCTGGACGAGCGGAGCCTGACGGCGATGGAGACCCTCGTCTACAAGGTGGACCGCGCCCCGATCTTCCAGGCGAGGATCGGGTTGCCGAAGGACGTGGAGATCCGGGACGTCACCCGGGACGCGGTGGAGGACTGGCGGGTGGAGCAGCGGGACGGCGCCCGGACCCTCGTCCTGGACCTGAAGGGAGGGCGGACCGGCAGCTTCCCCGTCATGGTGACCCTGCACCGGGCGCTGGCCGTGGGGAAGGAGCCCGTGGAGATCGCCCTTCCGTTCCTCGAGCCCTCGGGCCCGGAGCGCTTCACGGGAACGGTGGGCATCTTCCGGGACGAGGCGTTGAAGCTCGAGACGAGAGACGTGGCGGGGCTCGTCCCCATGCCCGCCGCGAGGTTTGACCGCGGGGCGTCCCTCGCCTTCCGCCACCTCCGGGCGAACCGGAAGCTCACCCTCGCCGTCTCCCGGCGGGACCCGGAGGTGACGGCCGCGGTGGCCACTTCCCTCCGCGCCGAGGAGAACCGCATCGCGGTGAAGACCCTCGTCACCTTCACCGTTCGCTACGCCGGCGTGGACGCCTTCTCCTTCACCCTGCCCGCCGAGCTCCGCGACCGGGTCCGGGTCACGGGCAACGACATCCGCGAGCAGCCGAAGGAGGACGCGGGGGAGGGGAGGTTCCGGCAGCGGATCGTCCTCCAGGGCAAGGTGACGGGGACCTGGACGGCCGCCGTGGAGTACGACCTCCCCTACGAGGGCCTCGAGGTGGGCGGGTCCACCACGATCTCCATCCCGGTGCTCGTGGTGGAGGGGGTGAAGCGCGAGGAGGGGGTCTACGCCGTCTACCGCGAGCCCATGCTCGAGATCCGCGCGAAGACGGAGCGGGTGGAGCCCATCGACCCCCGCGAGCTGCCCGCCCCGGTGGACCGGAAGAACGTCTTCCTGGCGTTCCGGTACCTCTCCCATCCCCACTCCCTCGCCCTCACCGTGGAGAAGCACGCCTTCCGCGAGGTGCTCGCCGCCGTGGTCCATCACCTGCATCTCGTGACCGCCCTCAACGACGAGGGGGCGGCCCGCACCGACGCCCTCCTGAAGATCACGAACAACGGGCTGCAGTTCCTGTCGCTCAAGCTCGAACCGGGCGCCGTGCTGGAGAGCCTCGAGGTCTTCACCCGGGCGAAGAACGGGGCCTTCGTCCCCCGCCGGGAGAAGCCGCAGGCGGGAGCGGACGGCGCGTTCCTGGTGCGGATGCCCCCGGACCAGGGGCCGAACGACGTCTTCTGGGTGAAGCTCCGCTACCGGCCGGGGGGGAAGGGGCTGCCGGGCCTGGTCTTCCACCGCTTCACCTACGCGGCGCCGGTGGTGGAGGAGGGCCGGGTGCCCGTGGTGGGCACCAGCTGGGTCGTCGTGCTGCCCCGGGACGTCCGGGTCACGGGGGTGGGCGGCAGCCTGGCCTGGCTCGAGCGGCCCGATTCCTGGTGGGAGACGGTGGTCCGGGCCTCCCCGGAGGTCTTCACCGGCCGCACCCCGCCCGGCCGGGCCCGCTCCCGGAAGCCGCCGGTCTCCCTCGCTCCCGGGCTCGCCTCCGACCTCGACCGGGCCGGGGGGCTGCGCCTGACCTTCGGCGGCCGCTCCCTCTCCCCCTCGGTGAGCGTCACCTTCGCGGACCCCGGCACGACGGTCTTCCTCCGGGTGCTCGTCTTCCTTCTCGTGCTCGGCGGGGGGATCCTGGGGCTGGCCCGGCTCGCGCCCGGAGCCCGCACCGCCTGCCTGGCGGGGGGGGTGGCCGTGCCGCTCCTCCTCATCCCGGTGGCGAGCCTGGGGCTGGCGGATCTCCTGAACAGCGTCCTCCTGGGGACGCTGGCGCTGGTCCTCTACGGGTGGGTCCGGGCCTTCCGCCCCGCGGCGGTGGGCTACGCCGCGGCCGCCTACCGGCGCCTCCGGGGGCCGAAGGCCGGGGAGGAGGAGTGATGAAGCGGCCGATCCTCATCGCGGCCCTGGCCCTCCTCCTTTGGCCGGGCGTCGCCCGGTCCGGGGACGGCGAGACCCGGCGCCGCATCGTCTACGTCCCCGAGGACCGGATGGACCTGGTCCTCGAGAAGCACGAGAAGGGGGTGCTCCTCGACGTCCGGGAGTACCTGGACCTCTGGCGGCTGGCCCGCCAGCACCGGCTCGAGGGGGCGCGCCCCCCGGTGGGGGCGGTGGTGCTCTCCGGCGTGGTCACGGGAGAGGTGGGAAAGGAGCGGGCCCGGCTCGCGGCCCGGTGGACGGTCCGGGCGCTCGGGAAGGGCGTCCGGCGGGTCCCGTTCCCCCTGGGCGGCGCGGCGGTGGAGACGGCGAAGGTGGACGGGAAACCGGCCCTCCTCTCCCGCGATGCGCGGGGAGACTACCTGCTCGTGCAGGGGGCCGGGGACCACGAGGTGGAGATGACCCTGGCGCGCAAGGTGGAGCGCCGGGAGGACGTGCGCCTCGTGAGCCTCGGGGTCCTCCCCGGGGCCGGCCTCACCCTGGACGTCACGCTGCCCGGGGGCATGGAGCCCGTGGAGGGCACCCTCGGCGGCGCCTGGCGCACCGAGAGGCAGGGGGAGAGGGTCCGGGTGGTGGCCCACCTCCCCGCGGGGACGCCGGTGAACCTGGCCTTCCGGCCCCGCCGGGACACGGGGATCCGGACCCCTCTCGTCGAGGCCGCGGGTCTGGCGCTCCACCGTGTCGGCGCGCGGGTCCTGCGCACCACCGCGCTGGTGGAGGTCACCGTCCACCGGCGGGGTGTGCGGGAGATCGAGCTCTCGGTGCCGAGGGAGGTCCTCGTCACCGGCGTGGAGGCGCCCGATCTCGCGGGATGGGAGGTCTCTCCCGGGGAAGAGGCCGCGCGGGTGCGCCTGACCTTGCACCACGAGGCGGAGGGGACGGTCTCCGTGATCCTCTCCCTGGAGCGCCCTCTCGCCGGTCCCGGAGACATCTCCCTGCCCGCGGTCCACGTGACGGGCGCGGTGGGGGAGCGGGGGATGACGGCGGTGGCGTTCGAACCGGGAGTCCGGGGGCGGACGGTCTCCGCCGAGGGGCTGGCCCGCGTCGCGGTGCCCGCGCCGCCCCGCCGGAAGGACT
>JAOZQC010000092.1:7145-9136 GCA_029932425.1 Planctomycetota bacterium
GGTGGAGGTCCAGTTCGGACTTGAGAGGAGGGACCGCCGGACGGACCGCCGGGGGAAGCGGCCCGCCCCCCCCGAACGCCTGGTCCTCGCGGGGGCGGACCTGGCCTACCGCTACTGGTCGGCCCGGCGGTCGCTCACGGTGCGCACCGAGGTGCCCGAGACCCGGACGGATTGCCGGGTGGCCGTCCTCCTCGGCCTCCGGGAGGCCCGCCGGTCGCTCGGCGTCGAGCTCGCGTATCGGGTGGTGGAGGGGGAGGTGTTCCGGCTCTCCCCCAAGCTGCCCGCGGAGTACGCGACGGCGGAGGTCCGGGTCACCGCGACGGTCCCCCACCGCTGGGAGCGCGAGGCGGACGGGACCCTGGTGGTGACGTTCCCCTCCGGGTTGCCCGCGGGACAGAAGGCGACGATCCGGGCCGGCCTGGACCTGGACTCCGACGCCTGGCGGTCCGGGGAGTGGAAGGAGACCGTGGTGCCCTTGCCCATCCCGGACCCGGGAGTCTCGGGCACGGTGGAGGGGAGTCTCCAGGTCGCGGCCGAACCGGGGTTCGAGGTGCGGGACCGGGATCTCACCGGCCTGCGCCGCGAGGCGGTGGAGGGGACCGCGGCGCCGGGCCTCCGCCTGGCCTACTCCTGGCGGGGAACGGGAGCCTCGGGGTCGGTGGCGGTCACGCGACGCCCGCCGCGGGTGACCGTGGTCCAGGTGGCCGGGGTCTCCCCGGGCGAGAAGACCGTGCGGTACGCGGCGCTCCTCCGCTACACGGTGAAGCGCGCCGGGGTCCGGCGGTTCCGGTTCCGGGTGAGCGGCGGCTTCGGCGACCGGCTGAAGGTGAGCGCCCCCGGGGCCGCGGAGCCCGTGCGGCGCCCGCAGCCCGACGGATCGGACCTCTGGGAGGTGGACCTGGCCCGGAAGGTCCGGGGGGAGGTGGGGATCCGGCTCACCCTCACGGAGGAGATGAAGACCGTGGGCGGCGACGAGCGCCGCCGCGCCTTCACGCTCCCCGAGGTCACCGCGCTCGACGTGGACGACGAGACGGGGTACCTCGCGGTGGAGACGGGCCTGAACATGCGCGTGGACGTGCGCCCCGGCGAGGGCTTGCGGGAGATCGGGCTCGACGAGGTGCCACCCGGCCTCACCTTCTCGCGCGGCCTCCTGGCGGCCTTCGCCTGGACGCGCCATCCCGCCGCCCTCTCCCTGGAGACCCTGCGGTACGAGGACCAGCCCGTCCTCGACGCCTTCGCGAAGTCGGCGGACCTCGTGACCGTGGTGGCCCGGGACGGCCTGGTCCGGACCCGCGCGACGTACCTGCTCCTGAACACCGACCTCCAGTTCCTCCGGGTCCGCCTCCCGGAGGGCTCCACGCTGTGGGGAGCGCTGGTGGCGGGGCGGCCCGTGAAGCCCCAGGCGGACCGGGAGGGGTACCTGGTGCCCCTGCGCACCACCCGGGGCGCGGAGACGGTGCCCGTGGTCCTCATGATCGAGGGCCGGCGCTCCCCCCTCTCCGGGTCCGGCACGCTCCGCCTCGAGGCGCCCCTCCTGCCGGACGTGATCGGGGCCGAGGCCCGGTGGACGGTGTGGCTGCCCTCCGGCTGCCGGGTCGTCGGCACGAGGGGCGTCTTCGCGGGACCCCGGCCCACCCCCGGGCCGCCGTTCCTGGTCCGCGTCTTCCGGGACCTCTTCGCGGGAACGAGGCTCGCCGCCCCGGGCATCGCGGAGAGCGCCTCCGTCACCACCCCCTTCTCGAACGTTCCCCCGGCCGGGAGTCGCTCCCGGACCGTGAACGCCCAGGTCCCCGAGACCGCGGACAAGGAGGTGGCCGGGCGCGGGGCGGCGCGCAAGGCGCGCCCGGCGAAGCCCGCCGCGCCTCCCGCCGGGACGCCCGCCCCCGCCCCGGAGACGTCCCCCGCCGCCGACCGGCCCTCCGGCGCCGATCGCGGCGGCGGGGAGGAGAACGGCGCGGGCTTTTCCTCCGGCACCGGCGTCGGCGGCGGGG
>JAOZQC010000093.1 GCA_029932425.1 Planctomycetota bacterium
GCGGGCGATGCGGCGCAGCCGTTCGAAGGCAGTCCGCCATCCGCGCTGCTTGATCTCTCGCTCGAGGGCTGCCCAGAACAGCTGCAGGAACTGCGTCGGCGCCACCAGTGAGGTGGCGCGCAGCTCCCGCATCGCCTCGAGAGCGGCGGAGAGCTGTCCCCGCCCCCCGTCCACGAGGAGCAGATCGGGCAGGGGCATCTCGTCCATCCGCCGGACCCGGCGCCGGAGCACCTCCCGCATGGCCGCGAAGTCGTCCTGCCCCCTCACCGTGCGGATCCGGTACCGGCGGTACGAGGCCGGGTGGGGCAGCCCGTCCTCGAAGGCGACGAGGGAGGCCACCGTGGCCGTACCCTGGAGGGTGGACACGTCGATGCACTCGATGCGGGCGGGCGGTCCCTCCAGCGAGAGCCGCTCCGCCAGCGCCTCGAGGGCGAACCGCGTTCCCTCCCCCCGGGTGATCTCCCGGCGCGCCGCCGCCTCGTCGGCGTTCCGGGCCGCCAGGTGCAGGAGCTCCCGGGGCGCGCCCCGGCGGGGCACGCGGATCCGCACCTTCCCCCCGCGGACCCCCGAGAGCCAGTCCTCCAGGAGCTCCCGTCCCTCGGGCTCCTCCGAGAGGAGGATCTCCGGCGGCACCGCCTTGCCCTCGGCGTAGAACTGCACGAGGAACGCCGCCGCGGCCTCCGGGAGCTCCGCGTCCGACCGGATCACGTGATGCCGCCGGGAGAGCAGCGCACCGTCCCTCACGAAGAGCACGAGGAAGAGGAGATCGGCTCCCCGCCGGCTCACGTGGATCACGTCCCGGGCCCGGAGGTCCGGCAGCTTCACGGCCTGCCGTTCCGTGATCCGCCGGATCGCCGCCATGCGGTCGCGGACCTCCGCCGCCTTCTCGTACTCGAGCGCCGCCGCCCGCTCCTTCATCCGCCGCTCGAGGTCCGCGAGGAGCTCCCGGGCGTCGCCCCGCAGCACCTCCTCCGCCCGCCTCACCAGCTTCCGGTACTCGGCGCGGGTCACCCGGCCGGCGCACGGCGCCCGGCACCTCCCCATCTCGTGGTAGATGCAGGGCCGCCCCCGCGTCTCGAGGACGTGGTCGGAACAGACGCGGAGACCGAAGGCGGCCTGGATCGTGCGCACCGCCTCCCGGACGGCCCGGGCGCTCGCGTAGGGGCCGTGGTACCGGGCGCCGTCCCGGCGGAACTTCCGCACGAGCGTGATCCGGGGAAAGGGATGGTGCCGGTCGATGCGCACGCAGAGGTAGTTCTTGTCGTCCTTCAGCCGGACGTTCCCCCGCGGGCGATGCCGCTTGATGAGCGAGTTCTCGAGGAGCAGCGCCTCCTGCTCGCGCGAGGTGGGGATCACCTCCACGTCCCTCACCTCGGGGAGGAGAGCCCGGATCCGCGGCCGATCGGCGGGCCCCTCCCCCGCGAAGTACGAGCGCACCCGGGAGCGCAGGTCCGACGCCTTGCCCACGTAGAGCACCCGGTTCGCCCGGCCCAGGAAGAGGTAGACCCCCGGCCCCCGGGGAAGGAGGGCGAGCTTCTCCTCGAGGGCCGCGGCCCGCTTCATCCCCGCACCTCCAGCTCGAGCTCCTCCAGGCGGAACAGCTCGTCCCGGAGAAGCGCCGCCGTCTCGAAGTCGAGCCGCTTCGCGGCCTCCGTCATCTCCTCCCGGAGCCGGGCCATCCGCCCCGGGATGTCGTCCACGTCGAGATCGGGCACCGCCTCCTCGCGCGCCGGGGGCACCTCGGCGTAGTCCCGCTCGTAGATGGAGGAGAGGTGCTCCTGGATCCGCTTCTTCACCGATTCCGGCGTGATGCCGTGCTTCTCGTTGTAGGCGAGCTGGAGGTCCCGGCGCCTCTTCATCTCCGCGATGGCGCGCTCCATGGAGCCCGTGCGGCCGGCCGCGTACAGGATCACCCGGCCGTTCACGTTGCGGGAGGCGCGCCCGCAGGTCTGGATGAGCGAACGTTCCGAGCGGAGGAAGCCCTCCTTGTCCGCGTCGAGAACGGCCACCAGGGAAACCTCCGGGAGATCGAGCCCCTCCCGGAGGAGGTTGATGCCCACGAGCACGTCGAACTCGCCGAGCCGGAGGTCGCGGATGATCTCGTGCCGCTCGATGGTGTCGATGTCGGAGTGGAGGTACCGCACCTTGACCCCGGCCTCCGAGAGGAAGTCGGTGAGATCCTCGGCCATCCGCTTCGTGAGCGTGGTCACCAGGATCCGCTCCCCCCGGGCCGCCACCCGCCGGATCTCCCCCAGGAGGTCGTCCACCTGGCCCTCCACGGGCCGCACCTCCACCTCCGGGTCGACGAGCCCCGTGGGCCGGATGATCTGCTCCGCGGCCACGCCCCCCGAGCGCTCCACCTCGTACTCCGCGGGGGTGGCCGAGACGTACACCGTCTGCCGCACCCGGGCCTCGAACTCGTCGAAGCGGAGGGGCCGGTTGTCGAGGGCGGAGGGGAGGCGGAAGCCGTGGCGCACCAGCGTCTCCTTGCGGGAGCGGTCGCCCCGGTACATGCCGCCGATCTGGGGCACGGTGACGTGGCTCTCGTCGATCACGAGGAGCATGTCCTTCGGGAAGTAGTCGAGAAGGGTGAACGGGGGCTCCCCGGGCTCGCGCCCGTCGAGGTGCCGGGAGTAGTTCTCGATCCCGCTGCAGAACCCGATCTCGCGGATCATCTCGAGGTCGTACCGGGTGCGCTGGGAGAGCCGCTGCGCCTCGAGGAGGCGACCCCGCCGCCGCAGCTCCGAGAGCCGCTCCTCCAGCTCCGCCTCGATCCCCTCCACGGCGCGGGCCAGGCGCTCCTCGGGAGTCACGTAGTGGCTGGCGGGGTAGACCCGCACCTCCCCGCGCTCGCCGCGGATCTCCCCGGTGAGGGGGTCGATCTCCCGGATGGCGTCGATCTCGTCGCCGAAGAACTCGATCCGGGTGCAGGTGTCGTCCTCGTACACGGGCAGGAGGTCCACCACGTCGCCGCGGACGCGGAAGCTGCCCCGGGAGAGATCGAAGTCCCGGCGCCGGTACTGGATGTTCGTGAGCTGGCGGAGGAGCTCGTCCCGCTCGATCCGCTGCCCCCGGCGAAGCTCCACGCGCATCTCGGTGTAGGCCTCCGGCGAGCCCAGGCCGTAGATGCAGGAGACGCTCGCCACCACGATCACGTCCCGGCGGGTGAGGACGGACCGGGTGGCCGAGTGCCGCATCCGGTCGATCCGCTCGTTGATGGAGGCGTCCTTCTCGATGTAGACGTCCGTCTCCGGGATGTAGGCCTCGGGCTGGTAGTAGTCGTAGTAGGAGACGAAGTACTCCACCGCGTTGCCGGGGAAGAGGTCCCGGAACTCCGTGAAGAGCTGCGCGGCCAGCGTCTTGTTGGGGGCGATGACGAGCGTGGGCCGCTGGAGGCGCTCCACGAGGCAGGCGATCGTGAACGTCTTTCCGCTGCCCGTGACACCCAGGAGGACCTGGGCCGGGCGCCCGGCCCGGACGCCGCGGGCCAGGCTCTCGATGGCCCGCGGCTGGTCGCCGCGCGGCCGGAACTCCGTGACCAGCTCGAACTCGCTCATGGGAGGAATCGATCCCCTTCCGCGCCGGGTCCCGGCTATCCTGTTCCCGGCCGGAGGCGTCCATTATGGCCTACCTCCTGACGGACGAGACCTTCCTTGCGCACGACGCGGGGCCCGGGCACCCCGAGCGGCCGGAGCGGCTCACCGCGATCACGGAGCACCTCCGCCGGGTCGGCCTCCTCGACCGCCTGGAGCCCCTGGCGGCCCGGCCCGCCGCCCCCGAGGAGATCCTCCGGGTGCACTCCGCCGAGCTCCACGAGCGGGTGCGCACCGTGTCCGCGCTCGCCGGCCGCCTGGACCCGGACACCGGCGTCTCGCCCCGCTCCTTCGACGCCGCCCTCCGCGCGGCGGGAGCCCTCCTCGCCGCCGCCGACGCCGTCCCGGCCGGGGAGGACCCGTGCGCCCTGTGCCTCGTCCGCCCCCCGGGCCATCACGCCACCCCCACCCGCGCCATGGGCTTTTGCCTCTTCAACAACGTCGCGGTGGCCGCCCGCTACCTCCAGGACCGGCACGGAATCCGCCGCGTGGCGGTGGTGGACTTCGATGTCCACCACGGCAACGGCACGGAGGAGATCTTCCGGGACGATCCCTCGGTGTTCTACCTCTCCATCCACCGCTACCCCTTCTACCCCGGCACGGGCGGGCCCCGCTCCCACGGTCCGGCGCCGGCGGCCACCCGCAACATCCCCCTTCCCGCCGGCGTCTCCCGCGAGGACTACCACGCCGCCTGGGAGGACGGCCTGGCGGAGGTGCGGGAGTTCGCCCCCGAGGTCATCCTCCTCTCGGCAGGCTTCGACGCCCACCGCCGGGACCCCGTGGGCGGCCTCTCGCTCGTGGAGAAGGACTACGAGCGCCTGACCCGGGCGGTGCGCGAGGTGGCGGAGGACACGGCCGGGGGCCGCATGATCTCCGCCCTGGAGGGGGGCTACGCCCTGGAGGTCCTCGGCCCCTGCGTGGAGCACCACCTCCGCGGCCTCGACCCGGCACTCTGAAACATCGGTGACAGGCACGGCCTTTTCGCTTTTCCGCCCGCCCGAACACCTCCGGCGAGCCACCCGCCCGCGGGGCCGTTTCCGGGCCCCCGCCCGGGGCCCGCGGCGGCTCGCCGCCCCCGTCCCCGGAGACCGTCCCTCCCGGCGTCCCGCGGGCCGTCCCGGGGGCGGAGAGACGGTTTCGATTGCCCCCTCCTCCACCAGCGACTAAACTGGTGTGTTCACGGATCATCGGGAGGTCTGTCATGGCCGAGTCCGTCGTCTCCTGCCCCAAGTGCGGCAAGAAGTTCCGGGTGAGGGAGGGTTCGCCTCCCGGGGAATTCGAGTGCACCGGATGCGGGGCCGCCGTCCGGTACGGGACCGCCCGGGCGGCCCGGCCCGCCCGGTCGGAGGACGAGGGGAGGCCCGCCGTCCGAACGCGCGCGTCGAGGGCGCGCAGCACCTCCGCCGCCGTCTCCCGGCCGGCACCCATGCGGGCCCCGCCGGTTGCCGGGGGCGGCCCGGGATGCTCCAGGCGCGCGCGGGCGTCCTCCACCTCGCGGCGGAGGTCGCGCAGCGCGGCGGCGCGCGCCGGATCGCTCTCCCGGGAGACCTCGTCCTCGAGCCGGGCGCGGAGCGCGCCCAGCTCGCGGACGGCCCGGTCCACCCGGCCCGGTCCCCGGGGCCGGAGCGTGGCGCCCCGCCGCTCCCGGCCCAGCCGGAAGACGGAAAGGGCGAGCGACAGCGAAGCGACGAGGAGCCCGAAGAGGGCGAAGCCGGCGGCGGCGGAGAGGGCGGACGTGGAAACGCCGAGGGACCGGTGGCCCAGGGCCACCAGCGCCGTGGCCAGGAAAGGGTGGATGAACGCGGTGACGGCCTTGCCGGTCGCGGGCAGGACCCGCGGGAGCAGCAGCGGGAGGACGACGGCGCAGGCGAGGGGGAGGAGGTAGGCCAGGGCCACCGCGGATCCCAGGCGCCGGGCGGCGGTGGAGATGAGGAGGGTGGGGCCCGCGAGGAGAAGGATCGTGCCCAGGCTCACCAGGAAGAGCCCCAGCACCTGGGCCCCCCTCACCCCTCCGAAGAGGAGCGCGACGCTCACCACGGGGAAGGAGGCGGCCACCATGACCACGAGGGGGGAGAGCCGGGAGAGGAGCTTGCCGACCAGGATCCCCGTGGGCCGGAGGGGGGTGGTGAGCAGGATGTCCAGCGTGGCGCGGCTCCGCTCCCCGACCACCAGGTCCGCCGTCAGCCCGGGGGTGAGGAAGAACACGAAGGCCACCTGGGCGAAGCAGCACGCGGTGAAGAGGGTCCGGCCCACGGCGTCGAGGCGGCCGGACGCGGTGAACGGGGAGCTCGCGTCGAGGAAGAGCCAGAGCATCACGGCCAGGAGGCCCACCAGGGCGGCCCGCAGCGCGAACCAGCTCCTGCGCCGGCAGAAGGAGACGAACTCCCGCTCGAAGATGGGATTCCGGAGCACCACCCCCATCAGGCCACGATTCCCTTCGTGATGCGGAGGAAGACCTCCTCGAGGCCGATCTCCTCCTCGGAGAAATGGCGGAGGGCGAACCCCTCTCTCACGAGTTCGGCGGCGAGCGGGGAGGGGTCCTCCACGCCGGGACGGAGCCGGAGGAGAAGGTCGTCCCCGTCCTTCCGGAGCCCCGCCACCAGGGGGTGTCCGCGGAGAAGATCGAGGAGGACCCGCTTCCCGCGCTCGTCCGTGGGGCCCACCCGGATCCGGACGACGCGGCCCGTCTCCCCGCGGAGCTTCTCGCGCACCTCGTCGATGGCGCCGGAGTAGAGGAGGCGCCCGGCCTCGAGGATCCCGATGGAGGTGCACATCTCCCCGATCTCCGAGAGGATGTGGGAGGAGATGAGGATCGTCTTCCCCTGGCGCCGCAGCTCCGCGATGAGTTCCTTGAACTCCACGCGGGCGCGCGGGTCGAGCCCGGCGGCGGGCTCGTCCAGGAGCAGCACCTTGGGATCGTGGAGGAGGACCCGGGCGAGACCCAGGCGCTGGGTCATGCCCCGGGAGAGGGCCCGCACCGGGTCGCGGCGCTTGCCGTCGAGGTCGGTGAGGATGAGGGCGTCGTCCACCACCCGCTCCCGGCGGGCGCCGTGGATGCGGTAGGCGGCGGCGAAGAAGGAGAGGTACTCGTCGACGCGCATGTCGTCGTAGATGCCGATGTGGTCGGGCATGTACCCGAGGATGCGGCGGGCCTGCCGGGGGCGCCGGGCCACGTCCACGCCGTCCAGGGAAGCCCGGCCGCCGGTGGGGAGGAGGAGCGTGGCCAGGATCCGGATGGTGGTGGTCTTTCCCGCCCCGTTGGGTCCGATGAAGCCGAAGACCTCGCCGGGCGGTACGGCCAGGTCGAGGTGCTCCAGGGCCCGGACCCCACCGAAGCTCATGCGGAGGCCGCGCGTCTCGATCATCGGGCTCATGGGCGGATCACCTTCCGGATCACCGTGATCCGGCTCCCGGAGGCCTTCTCCGCGGGAAGGGCGAGGCCGGGCGCATCGGAGGTCCAGGCGAGGAAGAGAAGGCGGCCGTGGCGGAGCGCGCGGCCGAGATCCAGGCCGTCCTTGGCCCGCGCGCGGAAGAGGGACGCCTCCCCGTCCGGGGCCGCCGGCCCGGGGAGGGCGGAGCCCACCGACCAGGCCTGGAACGCGCGCCCCACCCGGCGGAGGAGGGCGGCGCCCGGCGGGGAGCCCGGCGGAACGAGGGCGGCGAGCCTGGCGGCGTCCGGGCGGAGGGTCTCCGGGGGGGTGCCGTGGCGGAAGAGATCGAGGTCGGGCCGGAGGCGCGGGGTCCGCCACACCCCCAGGATCTCCCGGCGGGGGGGCACGTCCCCCACGCGGAGGAAAACGCCCTCGCCCACGAGGATCCCGTCCCGGAGGGCACAGGAGAGGCGGTTCACGACCCGGAAGCTGTGTCCGGGCTCCACCTCCACGGTGAGCGGGAAGTCGCGCTCGCGAAAGACCAGGGCGCGGGCGAGCCGGCGGCCGCGGAAGGGGACGGAGAGAACAGCGGTCCCCCGGGCGGGGCTCTCCGCGCGCACCTCGAGGGTGTCGCCGGGGAAGCCGGCGGGCGACCCCGGGAAGGCCCCGGTCCCGCCGAAGGGGGAGAAGACCGCCACCGTGCCCTCGGCCCCGAGGCGGGCGTCGGTGCCCCGGGGGCTGTAGAAGCCGGTGAAGTCGCGGATGACCACGCGGTCGGGCCCGCCGCCGGGATCCTCCACCACGTCCACCAGGGTCAGCCGGTTCACCCGCTCCTCCCCGGCGAACAGGTGGAACGCCGCCAGCCAGGCGAGCGCGGAGAACAGGAGCGCGTAGCCCAGGAAGGTGAGCGCCGAGAACCGGAGGAGCCGGAGCCGGCGGAGGAGGAGGTAGTCCCCGGGGCCCGCCATGAGGATGTAGAGCACCATGAAGAAGGACAGGAGACCCATGGGGGGAGGGACCACGGATCCGCTGCCGAGGAACGCCCGGAGGAGGAGGAAGACGTCCCGCTCCCCGGGGATGAGGAGGGCGGACGAGGCGTCTTCCCCGGCGGGAAAGAGCTCCGCGAGCCGGCGGGCGGGCTCGGGGGTGGGACGCGTGCCGTCGGCCAGGGCCAGGAGGACCGCCGCGGCCAGGTCGCCCCGGGAGCCGGCGAAGCGCGCGGGGTCGTAGCCCAGGACCGCGACGGTCCCGAGGCCGTAGGGGGCCTCCACGGAGACGGGCAGGGAGCCCGCCGTGACGGTGACCGCGCCGTCCCGGGGCCGCAGGGGAGCGAGGGGGCCGGGGGACGGCGGCGCCCGGTCCGCGGCCGGGGGGGGCCGCCCCAGGAGCGCCGCCGCCAGCTCCGCATAGTTGGCGGGGCCGGGGAGGGGGGGGAGGAGCTCCGCGGGCAGGGCTTCCCCGAGGAGCGTGTCCGCGAGAAGGTCGGGGCGGCGCACGGCGGAGACCACGAGGCGCCCCCCCATCTGCACCCAGGTGAGAAGGGCCTGCAGGCGGGCCGGGTCCACGGGGGCCTCTTCCGCCGGGTTCCTCCAGAAGACGGCGTCCACCGCGGAGTAGGCGGGCCAGGTCTCGGGAAGCCGTCCCTCGGGGAGCACCGCGATCGTCAGGCCCGGGGGCGGGGGCGGCAGGAGGCCCGCCCGGGGACCCACCGCGAGGAGGAGGAACCCGCCGGGGCCGTCGAGACGGCGGGATTCGGGAACGGCGGGCCCGCGGAGATCCACGGAGCGCGCGGGGGCGAGCGTGCGTCCCCCCTCCGTGACGGCGGCCGGCCGATCGAACCGGAGCTCGACGCGGGGGACCGCGGCCGGTCCGGGACGAACCAGGAAGGAGAAGGTCCGCCTCGCGCCGGGCGACAGGTAACCCCGGGCGGTGATGCGCTGGCCTTCCCCCGCGGGGCCCCGGACGCGGACGGTGACCTCCACGGTGAGGGGCCCGGCCTCGCGGGAGCGAAGGTGCACGGCCACGGGGGTGAGGAGCCCCGCCACGGCGTGGTGCCCGAGGCCGTAGTCCACCCGGGCCTCCACGGCGGCCCGGGCGGAGACCGCGGGGAAGAGGACGGCGAGGGCGAGGACGGCGCCGGCGGGGAACGCGGACCGGCGCCCGGTCAC
>JAOZQC010000094.1:0-4788 GCA_029932425.1 Planctomycetota bacterium
GGATCACCGTCTCCTCGGAGACGAGGGTCTCGGACACCCGGTTCACCTTCCTCGCCTCGGTGGCGGGGGACGCCCCCTTCGGCGCCCGGGACGTGACGTACACCCAGCCCGCCGACGGGGGCGGCGCCTCCGACACCGGGACGGGGCTCCTCACCGTCCACGCCCCGGACCCCACCCTTGCCACCCTCTCCCCGAACCGGATCGTCCAGGGGACGAGCGGTCTCAAGGTCACCCTCACCGGGAGCGGCTTCCGCGAAGGAGGGACGGTCACCGTGTCCGGTACGGGGCTCACCGCGTCCGGCTCGAAGCTCGTCTCGGACACGAGCTTCGAGGTGACCCTCGCCGCGGAGGACGACGCGCAGATGGGAACGGTGGACGTCACCTATACCCAGCCCGCGGCGGGAGGAGGCGCCTCCGCCACGCTCGCGGGCGGCCTCCACGTGGACGCCCCCACCCCCACGGTGACCGCCGTCTCCCCCGCCGTGGTGAAGCAGGGCGAGACCTCGCGGGCGATCACCGTCACGGGGACGAACTTCCGGAGCGGGGGGACCGTCGCCTTCTCGGGGACCGGGATCACGGTCCTCTCCACCACCGTGGTCTCCGCGGTGAAGGCCACGGCCACCGTGGACGTGGCCGCGGACGCCGCGGTGGGCGATCGGGACGTGACCTTCACCCAGCCCGCGATCGGGGGCTCCGCCTCGGGCACGCGAGCGGACCTGCTCTCCGTCCACTACCCCGACCCCACGCTCACCGCCGCCGATCCCGCCCAGGTGCGGCGGGGGGAATCGGGGACCTTCACCTTGACGGGGAGCGGTTTCCGGGCGGGAGGGACGGTGACCACCACCGCCACCGGGGTCACCCTGTCTTCCCCCACCCGGGTGGACGACACGACGTTCCGGGTGGGCTACTCCATCGCCGCGGACGCGCCGACCGGTAAGGTGGACCTCTCCTACACCCAGCCCGCGGACGGCGGGGCGGCGAAGGTCACCCTCGCGAATGCCTTCGAGATCTTCTCCCTGGCCCCCTCCCTCACCTCCGTCTCCCCGGGGAAGTGGCGGCCCGGGGACTCCTTCGTCCCCATCACCCTCACCGGGGAGCGGTTCACCTCGGGGCTCGATCTCTCCTTCTCCGGAACCGGGATCACGGTGCACTCCGTCACCTACGTCTCCTCCACGAAGCTCACGGCGGTGATCTCCGTGGCCTCCGGCGCGGCCCTGGGCACGCGGGACGCCGTTCTCTCCCCGGCCGTGGGCCCCGACGCCACCTTCGAGGACGAGGTGAGGATCATCCCCGCCGACGTCACCGTGGTCTCCGTGAGCCACCGGGCCCTGGCCCGGGGGGCGAGCGGGGTGACGGTCACCATCCGCGGCACGAACTTCCGGACCGGCGACACGCCGAGCGCGAGCGGCTCCGGCGTCACCTTCTCCTCCGTGACCGTGGTCGATTCCACCACGCTCACCGCCAAGGTGAGCGTCTCCGCCTCCGCGGCCCTGGGTCTCCGGGACCTCACCGTGGCCCACTCCACCGCCGACGGGGGCCGGAGCGCCACGCTCGAGGACGCCTTCCAGGTGGTGACGGCCTCCCCCACGGTCTCCTCCGTGAACCCCTCCAAGATCGCGGTCACCGGCTCCGGGGGGAAGACGCGCACGGTGACCGCGGTGATCACGGGAACGAACTACATGACGGGCGCCACGGTCACCGTGGCGAAGTCCGGCGGATCCGGCCTCTCCGTGGTCTCCGGCAGCGAGGAGGTCCTCTCCGCGACCCGGATCTCCGTGAAGCTCGAGGTGACGGGATCGGCCGCCACCGGCGCCTGGGACGTGAAGGTGACGCTCCCCGGGACGCTCGGGAACTCGGGCACCTCCGGGAACGGGAAGATCACCCTCCGGTCGAAGTCCACCCTCACCGTGAACCAGGTGCTGCCCGACCACGGCGAGACCTACGGCGGCGACCGGGTGACGATCCACGGGGGGGGGTTCCAGGCGGGGGCGGTGGTGGACTTCGGGACGGAGCGGGCCTACGACACGGTGGTGGTGGACGAGAACACGATCGTGACCACCGTCCCTCCGCCCGCGAGCGCCTCCCGCACCCAAGCCACCACGGTGGACGTGAAGGTGACGAACCCCTCCTCCGCGAGCGCCGCCCGCACGGAGGCCTGGTCCTACGCGAAGGACGAGGAGACCGTGTTCGTGGTGAAGGCCTATCCCCCGGACGATTCCACGGGCCGGCCCGTCACCCTCCGGAGCACCGCCGTGCTCATCTCCACCCCCATCGACCAGACCACGGTGCCGTACTCCGCGTCGTCCTCCACGTGGCCGGCCGACTCCACGCTGTGGTTCGAGACGGGGGGCTTCACGGTGTCCGGGGGCTTCCGCGGGTTCGGCCCCGCCGGGCGGTGGCTCGTCCTCTCGCGCACGAGCACCTCCGATCTCCCCATCAACTCGGGGGGAGTCTACGTGGTCACGGTCCCCACGGGGCTCACCTCCCTCGGCGGGAACCACCTGGTGCCCGTGAAGGGGGGACAGGCGGGGTACGACGACGTCCGCACCACGGTCTCTTCCTCCGTGAAGGACACCACCGCCCCCACCCTCTCCTCCGTCTCCCCCGCGGACGCCTCCACGGGCCGGCCCCTCACCCAGAAGGTGGTGCTCACCATGAGCGAGGAGCTGGATCCCCTCACCGTGGACACCACGAACATCACGTGGAAGAAGGGATCCGCGTCGGTGGGCTTCTTCCTCGAGCTCGGAGACGACCTGAAGACGATCACCCTCCACCCCCACGCCACCCTCGACAAGAACACCACCTACACCGTCACCGTGGGCACGGGGGTGAAGGACCTGTCCGGGAACGCCTTCGCCTCCTCCGTGAGCCGGACCTTCAAGACGGGGGACGGAACGGACACCACCGCCCCCACCCTCGAGGTGGTGGTGGAGGATCTCCCCTCCTCCGTGGACGGTTCCACCACCTACGTCTCCGGGGACGACAGCGACAGCAGCGGGAACGCTCTCTCCGCCGGCGCTTCGAAGAGCTTCGACCTCTACCTGCCGCAGTCCGGCTTCTCCCTCCTGGTCCGCTTCGCGGACGAGGGCGGGGCGGGGATCGACCCGGACTCCTTTTCCGCCAAGTGCAGCGTGGCCGTGGGCTCCCACGCCGCGAACGCCGAGCTGGCCTCGGAGTTCACCGTCACCCATACCCGCGCCTTCTGGCGGATCCCGGACACGAAGAAGGTGTCCACCGGGGAGAACGTGACCTTCACGTTCTCCGTGAAGGACACCAAGGGGAACACCTCGGCCTCGAAGACGATCACCGTGGACATCGAGAAGATCACGGCCACCGCCTCCGCCTCCGCGGGGGGGAACCTCGATCCCTTCGACCGCCGGCAGACGTGGGTCCTGCGGGCCGACCTCGACCACTACACCCCCACCTTCTCCTCCACCACCACCCCGGCGCCGAAGCAATGGGTGACCACCACCAACAAGGCGAACGGGGTGAGCGACCTGGACGAGGCGCTCCGCCTCTGCGGGCTCGAGTCCCCGAGCATGACCGCGGACGCCGCGAAGACGGTGAACGGCCTCTTCACGGGCACCAACGCCATCGTGCGCCACCTCTTCCTCGAGAGGACCCGGGAGCTCCTCCGGGAGCGGTACGGGATCGACGCGGACGGCACCCGCGACGGGGACTCCGTGGACGTGGAGTTCCTCCTGCCCGGGGAGCAGGGCTCCCTCTCCTCCCTTCCCTCCGTCTCCGCGAGCCACTCCTCGAACACGGGGAAGAGCTTCTCGGAGATGTCCCTCGGGGGCACGGACGGGGCGGAGACGAACAAGGAGACCACCTCGGGAACGAACGGCCGGGCGAGCTACGACCCCCGCAACCTCCGCCAGGAAGCGAACCTGAACGACGACGGGAGCGTGGGCGTCTACCTGATGAGCATGATCAAGTCCCAGGTGAACGTGGGTCCCACGGGGACGAGCGCCCCCCCCTTCATGCGCACCGTCACGGAGAAGTTCGTGACCGCCTACGGGGGGACGCCGGTGGGCGAGGATGCGAGCGACGACGACGTCCTGGCGGGCACCTTCGACCGGACCACCTCCACCAACAGCACGCACAACGCCCGGTACGACGACATCCACGACGCCGTGGAGCTCCTGGCGCTCTACGCCTCCGCGGTGCTGGCCCACGAGATGGCCCACTCCATGGGGCTCGTTCCCGACGGCGCTCCCAAGACGGGGCTCTTCGGAAACGCCCACCGGACGAACACCTTCACGGACGCGGACAGCACCTCCCTGAACACGACGGCGCACCTCCGCTTCAAGGGTATGAACAACCTCATGGAGCCCGCCGCCACCCTCCAGGAGAACATCCGGACCGGCTCCGACTTCCGCCGGTTCAACCCCCTGGCCCTGGCCTGGCTCCGCCGCCGCCTCCTCTACGACGAGGGCAAGTGACATGAAGACCGCCCGCCCCTTCCTCCTGCTCGCCGTCCTCCTCGCCTTCCCCCCGGGGGCCCGGGCGGAGTCCCACGACGCCCGGACCGTCACGGTGGGCTACCTCACGGAGCACGCCGACCTCGTGGTGGTGGCCGAGCTGGCGGCGGAGACCGTGCGGGGAGGGATCCGCCGGGCCCGGTTCGCGGTGACGGAGGTGATCCGGGGGGACACGGAGGCGGGAGCCGACCTGGTGGTGACCGTGCCCGCCCTCGGCTTCGGGGCACCCTGGCGCGCGGGCGCCCGGCACCTCCTCTTCCTCGGCCGCCGGAGAACCGGCAAAAGTGCCAACCACCTCAAGGCC
>JAOZQC010000094.1:4798-9095 GCA_029932425.1 Planctomycetota bacterium
TCGGCCGCCGGGGGGAGGGGAAGGCCCGGCGCCTGGTCCCCCTCTCGGGCGCCTTCGGCGTCCGGGTCTCGCCCCCGGAGCGGCTCCTCGGGATGACGAGGGACCTGGCCCGGACCCTGGGACCGGGCGGCGAGGTGCGCGAGCCGGGGCGCCTCCTCGCGCTCCTCCTCTCCTGGATGAAGAGCGGGGACCCGGGCGCCGCCTGGACGGGGGCGATGGACTTCGCCCGCCACCACGAGCTGGCCGCGCGCCTCGCGGAGGTGGACCGGGCGGCGATCCTGGCCGCGTTCGAGCGGGCGGAGACGGGGACGCGGGCGAAGGCGGCCCTGGCCACCGCGGCGGCCCTCTCGGGGCACCCCGAGGCGGGGCGGGTCCTCGTCCGGTCGCTCACGAAGCCGGGCGCCCGCCTCCTCCGGGGCGCGGTGGGCGACGCCCTCGAGCGGCTCCCGGACCCCGCGGTCCCCGGGCTCCTGGTCCGGGCCCTCGACGGGGCGGGCCCGGAAGCCCGGGCCGCCCTGGTCCAGGTGCTGGGACGCGTGGGGGGGAAGCGGGAGGCGCCGGCGGTGCGGAACCTCCTCGCGGACCCCGAGCGCGAGGTGCGCATCGAGGCCGCCCACGCCCTGGGCCGCCTGGCCCGGAACGCCCGCCGGAAGGATCCCGAGGCGCGGATCGAGGGCCGGAAGGCCCTCCACCGCATGCTCCTCGGGGCGAAGACGGCGAACGGAAAGAAGGCCGCCCTCTGGGCCCTGGCCCAGCTCGACGACCCGGAGGCCTTCGACCTCCTCAGGCGCCTGGCCGCGGACTCCGCGGACCCCTGTCTCCGCCGGTGGGCCCGGCGCTATCTGAAGAACCCCCGCGTCTCCCTCATCCTGCGCTGACCAACATGGGGTACGGCCCCATGGCCTGCAAACCTGGGGTACGGCCCCATGGCCTGCAAGTCCAGGGTCAGGCCTCCTCCGCCCCCCTTGCCCCGGGAACGTGCGGCTCCACGGCCACCACCGTCCGGCGGGCCCCGTCCCTCGCGCGCACGGCGTCCTCCCGCGAGTAGAAGCCGGACGGCGTGAGGTCCTCCGCGCCGTAGAAGGCGAGCTCGCGGTCGCGCCGGAGGTCCCGGGAGATCCGCGCCAGCTCGTCCAGCATTCCCCGGAGATCCTGCGGCAGGCGGTCGCGCTCCGCCAGGAGCACCTCCGACACGTCGTGTATCCGGGGGGGCTCCACTCCGCAGGACCGAAGCAGACCTTTGAGGGCGAGCTCGACGATCTCCTGGGACTCGCAGACCACGTCCGCGAAGCTCTCCCCCTCGAAGAGCACATCGAGGGCGCGGAGCCGCACCCGCGCCCGCCGCAGGTAGTCTCCCGCGAGGTCGACGTTTCTCATCTCATGCCGCCCTCACCCAGTAGGGTTGCCCGTGCGCCACCCGCCTCACGATCCGGCCCTCGGCGATGTCCCGCCTGACCCGCGCCAGCCCGGCCACCAGCTCCGGGGTCGCCGCGAAGAGGACGTAACCCTCCATCGCCGCCTCCGCCCAGAGCCCGGAGGCGGTCTCGTCTCGGGGCGGGAGATGGACGAAGTGAGGTTCCACCGGGTGTCCCTGCCAGTCCACCGGCGATTCGTCCCACGCCCGGTACAGCTCCCGCGTGAGATCGAGGGCTCCGTCCAGGACCACCAGGAGATCGATGTCGGAATCCTCCCGCAGCTCCCCGCGAGCCCAGGAGCCGAAGACCACCACGCCGAGAAGCCCCCGCCCGAAGAGATCGGCGGCCCTCACCAGCGCCTCGACGGCTCCTTCCCACGAATCGCGGTCCCCGGAGGGCGCCGCCAGGCGGCGGAGACAGAACTCGTTCAGCGAGAGGCCCGCCTCCGCCGAGGCGCGGCGGAGAGCCGCGTGCAGGCCGGGGGGAATCCGGAGCAGGAACCGCCCCGAAGGCGGTTTTCCGTCCGTTCGGCGCCCGATGGTATCACCCATCGGTATTCATGATATCATCCAGGCCGAGCGCCGTCCGGCCCTCCTCCCCGGCCGAGATCGGCGGGGGGGAGGAGATCGGGAATGGGCCCCGGCGAACCGGGAACGCGATCCCGTATCGGAGCGCGCGGTGGTCCCGCGGGGTTTTTTCGCCCGGATCGGGGCGACTCTACGACAGGATTCGCGGTTTGACTCCCCGCCGTGACGTTCGGCCCGTTGTCGAGAGATGCCCATGTTCGAGCCCCCCGAGAAGCGACTCGCCCTCGTGGACTTCGAGCACGAGATGCTCGAGCTCTGGAAGAAGACGGACGCCTTCGAGCTCCTCCGCCGGCAGGGCGAGGGGAAGCCGATCTGGAGCTTTCTCGACGGACCCATCACGGCCAACAACCCCATGGGGGTCCACCACGCCTGGGGGCGGACCCTGAAGGACGCCTACCAGCGCTTCTTCGCCATGACGGGCCACCAGCTCCGCTGGCAGAACGGCTTCGACTGCCAGGGGCTCTGGGTGGAGGTGGAGGTGGAGCGCGAGCTGGGCTTCACGAACAAGCGCGACATCGAGGCCTTCGGGCTCGAGAACTTCATCGAGAAGTGCAAGGAGCGCGTCCGCAAGTACAGCGCCGTGCAGACCGAGCAGTCCATCCGCCTGGGCTACTGGATGGACTGGTCCGACTCCTACTACACGATGTCGGACGAGAACAACTACACGATCTGGGCCTTCCTCAAGAAGTGCCATGAGCGGGGTCTCATCTACCGGGGCCTCGACGCCATGCCCTGGTGCTCCCGGTGCGGCACGGGCATCTCCGAGCAGGAGGCGAAGGAGGGGTACCGGGAGATCGAGGATCCCGCGGTCTTCCTCCGCCTGCCGCTCCGGGAGCGGCCGGGGGAGTTCCTCCTGGTGTGGACCACCACCCCCTGGACCCTCCTCGCCAACGTGGCCTGCGCCGTCCATCCCGGGCTCACCTACGCGAAGGTCCGCCAGGGCGACCGGGTGCTCTACCTGTGCTCCGAGCTCCTCGAGGTCCTCTCCGGCGGGGGGGAGACGGAGGTGCTCGAGGAGATGCCGGGCGAGGCCCTGGTGGGGCTCGCCTACCGGGGGCCCTTCGACGATCTTCCGGAACCCGGGAGGGCCGCGGACGCCCACCGGGTCATCGCCTGGGAGGAGGTGGCTTCCACGGAGGGCACGGGCATCGTCCACATCGCCCCCGGCTGCGGGAAGGAGGACTTCGATCTCGGCCGGGAGCTGGGTCTCCCCGTGCTGGCGCCGCTGGACGAGTCGGGGCACTACCTCGAGGGCTACGGCTTCTGCACCGGGCGCCACGCCTCCGAGGTGACGGAGGACGTGATCGAGGGGCTCCGGGAACGGGGCGTCTTCCACGGGCGCGAGACGATCACCCACCGCTACCCGCACTGCTGGCGGTGCAAGGACAAGCTGCTCTTCCGGGCGGTGGACGAGTGGTACATCCGCATGGACTGGCGCGACGAGATCAAGGAGGTGGCCCGGCAGATCCGCTGGATCCCCGAGTACGGCCTGGACCTCGAGCTGGACTGGCTCCAGAACATGGGCGACTGGATGATCTCCAAGAAGCGCTACTGGGGCCTCGCCCTCCCCATCTACGAGTGCGGGGAGTGCGGCCACTTCGACGTCATCGGCAGCCGGGAGGAGCTCCGGGAACGCGCGGTGGAAGGCTGGGAGGAGTTCGAGGGCCATTCGCCGCATCGCCCGTTCGTGGACTTCGTGAAGATCGCCTGCCCGCGGTGCGGGGCGAAGGTCTCCCGGATCAAGGACGTGGGGAACCCCTGGCTCGACGCCGGGATCGTCCCCTACTCCACCACCCGCTACAACACGGACCGCGAGTACTGGTCGAGGTGGATCCCCGCCGACCTCGTGCTGGAGTGCTTCCCCGGGCAGTTCCGGAACTGGTTCTACGCCCTGCTCGCCATGAGCACGATGATGGAGAACATTCCCCCCTTCAAGACGCTGCTCGGCCACGCCCTGGTGAAGGACGAGCACGGCCGGGACATGCACAAGTCCGAGGGGAACGCCATCTGGTTCGACGACGCCGCCGAGCACATGGGCGTGGACGCCATGCGCTGGCTCTTCTGCCGGCAGAACCCCACCCTGAACCTCAACTTCGGCTACTCGGTGACGGACCTCATCAAGCGGAAGGTCTTCAACACCTGGTGGAACGTCTACTCCTTCTTCGTGAACTACGCCATCGCGGACGAGTTCGACCCCGGGGAGGAGCGCGTCCCCCTGGCCGAGCGACAGGACATCGACCGCTGGCTGCTCTCCCGGCTCATGGAGCTGGTCCGCACGGGCCGGGAGTGCATGCA
>JAOZQC010000095.1 GCA_029932425.1 Planctomycetota bacterium
ACCCTCCTCGATTCCCGGGAAAGCCGGGCGGTCGCCGGGGGCGATTCCTCTCCGCTCGCTCCCGGACCCGGGGGCGAGCGCCCCGCGCACGGCCTACTTCCGGAGGGCCCCCCGGAGGTTCACCCCCGTGGGGTTGATGTGGGAGAGGTCCGTGTGCCGGAGGTCCGCCCCCTGGAGGTTCGCTCCCTTCAGGCAGGTCCCCTTGAGCTTCGCGCCGCAGAGGACGGCCTCGGAGAGGTCGGCGTTCTCGAGGTTGGCGAGGGAGAGGGTGGCCCGCCGGAAGTCGGCGTCGAACGCCTGGATGCCGCGGAGGTTCGCCACGAAGAGATCGGCCTCGGAGAGATCCGCTCCGATGAGGAAGCAGCCGGTGAGATCCGCCCGGAGGAGGCGCGCCCCGAACAGGAAGGCGTTCGTGAGATCGGCGTCGGTGAGGAGGGCCTCGGTGAGGTCGGCCAGGGCCAGGTCGGCGCCGTGGAGGGTGATCCCGGAGAGATCGAGGGACCGGAGACCGGCTCCCCGGAGCTCGGCCCCGGTGAGGTCGAACCCCTCCACGGACCCGCCCGCCCGCACGTGCTTCTGGAGGAAGCGGGCGAGGTCGCCGGGCAGCTTCTTCTCCGGGTCCCGGGAGTGGAAGACGCAGAGGCCGTCGGAGAGCACGGGGCCGAGATCGCAGCGCTCCCCCCGGCGGGAACCGCGGGACCACGTGTAGGCGCAGCGCGGCGTCAAAGCTCGAGCTTCCGTACCAGGCCGTGGAACGCCCGCTCATCCTCGGAGGAACCCTCCGGCGGGGGAGCGAAGCGGAACTCGTCCGGGCTTCCCCCCGCGTCGGCGTAGGCCCGGAGGAGATCGTTCCAGCGGTCCCGGACGGTGACGAGGAAGGCGGCCGCGTTCCGGATCTCCTGGCGCATGATCTCGAGCTCGGCCGCGATCTCCTTCCGGTGTGCGGGCGAGGGGGGGATCCGCCGGGGGTCCTTCCCCGCCAGCACCCGGAGCTCGTCCAGGAGCGAGCTCAGGCGGTCCACCCGCGCCTGCAGCTTCCGGCGCCGTCCCGTGCTCATCCGGATCGCCAGGTCGAAGGTCTCTTCCTCGCACTCCTCCAGGCGGCGCAGCGCCTTCTCCACCCAGAGGGACGCCTGGTCCGGGGGGATCGAGAGCGTGCCCATGGGGGGAGTATAGCCCACGCCTTTCCGGCCCGCCGCCTTTTCGGGCGCCCCGGATGGCACGAGCTTTGTAGGCGGCTTGTCCGTCAAGATCGGCGCCCCCCGGACCGAAGAATCCCACCGTCCGGGTATGGAAGGGCAACCGGTTTCACCCCCCGCATCTTGGGAAAGCGCTGGCAAATGCGCGGCGGGGGCGGTTAGCATCGAGGGCCTGTGGGAGCAGTTGCCGGATGCGGAGGCGGACCTTTCTCGTCCTGCTCGGCCTGGCCGCGGTGCCCGCCCTGGTGGGCGGGATCGCGGCGCTCGTCGAGACGGACGCGGAGGCGATCGAGCGGCTCACCGGAGACTGCCGGACCGCGTTCCTCGCGGGGAAGGCCGGGCGGATCCTGGCCTTCCTGGCGGAGGATGCCGAGGCGGAGGGAGCCGCCGGCCGCGGACCCCTCGCTCCGAAGGTGCGACCCTGGGTGGACCGGATGAAGGGCCGGTTGCAGCGCATCGCGCTGGACCGAAGGAAGATCGTGGTCCGCGGAGAGGACGCCGAGGCGGAGTGGACCGTGACCGTCCACCTCCGGCCCGGGGGTGAATGGCCTTACCCCCTGGTCCGGATGACGGCGAGGGTCGGCTACCGCCGGGGTCCCTCGGGCTGGAGGATCCGGAAGGTGGGGATCTTTCGGCGCTGAGCCGCAGCGCCGTCCGCGGGGCGGCACGGGAGGCGGTTATGGGACGGAAGAAGGCCTGCTTCGGCCGGGAAGACTACGTCTGCCTCACCAAGGACTGCCCCTACATGAACGAGTGCATCCAGGCGGTCTGGGAGAAGAAGGTGTCCGGTCTCCTCCGGCGGGCGCGGAGCGAGAGGGAGGCGGCCCGGGCTGCGGAGGTCGAGTCGAAGAAGTAACCACCGTCAGCGATCGAGTTCCCGCGCGAGCCGGTCCGCCATCCGCCGGGCCAGGTCTCTCACCGCCTCCGAGGCGTCCTCCCGGGCCGCCCTCTCCAGGATCGCGAGGGCCCGCGGCGTCCGGTGGGCGGCCACCGCCTGCACCGCCGCCTCGCGGATCGGCCCCCGGGAAGCTCCGGAGAGCGCCTCTTCCGCCAGGCGGAGGGAACCCGGCACGGGGTGGCCCGCCAGGGCCGTGAGGACGGCGGAATGCAGCGCCGCGGACTCCCGGGAGAGGCGGGCGAACAGGGACGCCGCTCCCCGGGGGTCGGCCGCGGCGATCTGTTCGAGGAGCCGGCGGCGGACGGCGGGGGAGAGCGCCGGATTCCGGACGAACGGGAGGATCCGGGGAACGTCCTCCGGCCCGCGGAGGCGGAGACGGCGCAGGAGCGCCTCCCGCACCGCGGGCCCGTGGTCGCCGGAGCTCTGGAGCAGGCGCGGGAGGAGGTCCGGATCCCGCGACACGCTCGGAGCCAGGATCAGGGCCAGGGAGGTCCGCGCCCGGGGGTCCGGCTCCCTCTCCAGGGCGTCGAGGAGCAGCCGCCGGGTCTCCGCGTCGGGCAGGGGAGCGACGGGGACGGAGAACCCGGGATCCACCGTCGCGCGCTCCGCCCCCTCGCCCGTCCCGCGCGCGAGGGCGGCGGCCGCCGCCACCCGGACCCGGGGGGAGGGGTCCGCCCGCAGGAGGTCCGCCAGCTCGGCGCGGACCGCGGTCTCCGCGCGGAAGACCGAGAGCACGAGGAGAAGGGCCACCCGCGCCTTCTCCTCGCCGGTCCGCAGGAACGCCCGCCGCAGCCGCTCCCGGTCCCCGGGGTCCCGGCCCGCCGCCTTCCAGGCCTTCTCGAGGACCTCCTGGGAGGGCACCTTCCGGAGGCGGGGGAGAAGCATCGCCAGGCCGGGCCTCACCCCCACCGGGCGCCAGGAGGCGGGGGCCGGCGCGGCCGCGGGCTTCGCGGCGGCGGCCGTCTCCCGCGGGGTGGGGGCGGGGCGTTCGGGGGGGGCCGGGTGCGGCAGGGCGGCCGGGGCGCCGCGGGTCCGATCCCCGGATCCGCCCGGGGCGGGCGGCCGGGCCGAGCCTCGGCCTCCGAGCCGCTGGAGGCCGAGCCCCGCGAGGAGCAGGATGCCGAGGCCCGCTCCGGCGAGCGCGAGGCGGCGCCGGATCGCGCGGGAGGGAAGGGTCCGGGCCCCTGCGGAGGGCCGGCCGCGCGCGGGCTCTCCGCCGGGGAGGGGCGCCGGTCTCACGCTTCCCCGGAACCGCCCGAGCCCGGCCTCGAGACACCGGAGGTCCTCGAGGAGAGCGCGGGCTTCCTCCCCCTCCGGACCGTCCGCGGCGAGGATCCGCTCCGCCCGCTCCCGGTCCCGCGGCGGGACCTCGCCCGCGGCGAGGGCGTGGACGAGAGGGCGCAGGTCGTCCCGGCGCCCGGCCCCGGGGTCCCTCGGCGGCCGGCCCCGGGCGACGGCCAGCTCCCGTACCAGGAGCCGGTAGGCCGAGTCCAGCGCGGCGGGAACCTCCCGCGCGGGCGTCCCCGTGAGGGAGCTCATCCGCGGGCCGGAGACGCCCTCGACGTGGCGGAGCAGGAGCAGGCTCTCCGCCACCGGGGGGAGGCGCGCGGCGGTGCCCAGGAGAAGGCGGGCGGCCGCCTCGGGCGCCAGGCCGTCCAGGAGCGAGGAAAGCGGGAGGGGGGCCCCGCGGGCGTCCTCCCCCGGGAGGTCGGGAAGGGGCGGGGGGCGGTCCGCCCCGGTCTCCCGCCGCCGCCCGCGCCCGGCCCGGCGCGTCAGCTCCCGGAGAAGCGTCACCGCGGGGGCGGGACCCGCGATCTCGGCCTCCCGCCGGGCGAGCCCCGCCAGCGCCTCCGCGGCCACCTCCGCGGCCGCACCGGGATCGAGGGTCTCCGCCAGGGCCAGGACCCCCGCGAGGAGGGCGAGGTCCCCGCCCGGCCCCTCCCGGGCCCCGCGGTCTTCCTCCCCGGCGGCGCTCACCGTCCTTCCCCGCCGGCCTTTCCGGCTCCGGGTTTCGGCGGCGCGGAGCGCGCGGCCCGGAACCCCACGTACTTGAAGCGGAAGTTGGGGGGCTTCTGGGAGGGGATGTAGATCCGGGTGTCGTAGGCGTCGTCGTTGTAGGAACCGCCGCGGAACCCGGGGTTGTAGATGGTCCCCACCCATTCCGAGACGTTCCCCGCCATCCCGATCACCCCGTAGGGGCTCACGTCCCGCGGGAAGTCCTGGACGTCGGTGGGGCGGCCCAGGCCCGTCTCCCGGTCGTTGCACCGGAGGACCCGGCCGTTGTCCACGTCGCGGTCGTAGAACTCGTAACCCCAGGGATAGGGGCGGTCGTCCTCCGTGCCGCGGGCCGCCTTCTCCCACTCCTCGGCGAGGGGAAGCCGCGCCCCCTCGCAGCCGGGCCGCTTCGCCAGGTAGTTCACGCAGAAGTCCTTCGCCTGGCTCCAGGTGATGGAGACCACGGGACGGTCCCACAGCTCGTCCGAGGGACGGGGAAGCTCGCCGGACCGGGGGTCCCATGCCCAGGTGAAGGGAACGGACTCCCGGAAGCGGCCCTCCTTGCGGAGCCGGGTCTCCTCGTGCTCGAGGTACTCCATCCACTGGCTGTTCGTCACCTCGTACTTGAGGATGAAGAACTCGTCCACCCAGACGCTCTCGGTGCGTCCCGTCTCCCCGTACCGGAACTCCCCGGCGGGAATCCGGATCCACTCGAAGGGAAGCACGGGGCCCCGCACCCCCATCGCCACGTCGGCCTTCGAAACCCGGGGGAGGGGCTCGAAGTGGATGCCCGGAGAGGGGCGGAAGAGGGAGGGGACGAGGGCGGGATGGAAGAGGAGGATCCCGCCCCCCACCAGGAGGAGGATGCTGAGCCCGATGGACAGGTTGGCCAGGGAGTCGATGATCACCCCCCGGCGCGCGCGGCGGGCCGGCTTCGAACGCACGAAGTGGATCCGGTCGGAGAAGGCGTTCCTCCCCTCGAACGCCCCCGGCAGCGCCAGGGCGCACCGCGGGCAGTAGCTCCAGTCCTCCCGGACCGGGAAACCGCAGCGGGGACAGGATCCTCCGGTCTCGGCCATGGCCGCTCCCTCGATCGACCGGGTCCATTGTACCCCGGAGGACGTCGCCCGCGCCACGGCCGCGCCTCGCTGATTTCCCTTCGGGAACGGGCCGGGCGCCATTACGATCCCGCGATCCGGGGCCGAGATAGCTCAACGGTAGAGCACAGCTTTCGTAAAGCTGCGGTTGCGAGTTCGATTCTCGCTCTCGGCTCCAGCGCAGGTCCCGGGGGAACCCGGCCCGGGCGATCCTCCCCTCCGCCGGCCTCCCCCTCGCGGCCCGGCCTCCGAGACCCGGGACGGGCCCCGAGCGGTTCCGCGCGCTCTCAGCTCTTCCTTCGCCCCCCTCCCGGGGAGGACCCCGGGAAGACCCGGATACGGACGCGCTGTTTCCCCGGGCCCGCCCCCGCGGTAGGATGTCCCATCATGGGCGGGAGGTCGGGCGCGGCCGGGCATCGGCGGGTCTCTTCACCTCGGGCGGGGGGGCGATGGCTCCTCGCCGCGGGGCTCCTCGCCTGCCTCGCGGCCCGGTGCGGGCGGGAGCCGGAGGGCCCCGTCTCCCCCGCGCGGGCGCCGGGTTCGGCCCGCCGCCTCCCGGCGGGTTTCGTGGACCGGGCGCCGGGCTCGGGCCTTTCCTTCGTGAACCACACCGGGGTCTTCGAGAGGAAGACCTGGCTCATCGAGGCCAAGGGCGGGGGCGTCCTCTGCCTGGATTACGACGGGGACGGGGACGTGGACGTGTACGGGGTGGACGGGAACTCGTTCCGCCTCGACGGGGAGGGAAACGTCCTCACGCGCCGCGCGAACCCGGAGGCGGGAAACCGGCTCTACCGGAACGAGGGGGGCTGGCGCTTCACGGACGTCACGGAGGCCGCGGGGGTGGGGGACACCTCCTTCGGGATCGCGGGAGCGGTGGGGGACTACGACAACGACGGGGATCCCGATATCTACGTCTGCAACTGGGGCCGGAACGTCCTCTACCGCAACGAGGGGGACGGGCGCTTCACGGACGTCACGGAGGCCGCGGGGGTGGGGGGCGACCCGTCGCTCTATTCCACGTGCGCCGCGTTCTTCGACGCGGACGGGGACGGGGACCTGGACCTCTACGTTTCCAACTACGGGGACGTGGAGAGGCTGTTCCGGGAGTGCCGGGGCCGGCCGCCCGGGGACACGGAACTCGGGGTCTGGCGGTATTGGGGGCCGCGGTGCTACCGCCCCCAGGCCGATCTCTTCTTCCGCAACCGCGGGGACGGCACCTTCACCGACGACTCGAAGCGGGCCCTCCGGAACCAGAAGCCCGCCTACGGGTTCCAGCCCCTCCCCTTCGACTTCGACAACGACGGCGACCTGGACGTGTACGTGGCCAACGACAGCATGGAGAACTTCCTCTGGGAGAACGACGGGAAGGGGATCTTCGAGGACCGGGCCGAGGAGCGGGGGGTGGCGATGAGCGCCACTTTCCAGATGCAGGCGGGGATGGGGGTGGACGCTGCGGACTACGACGGGGACGGGTGGCTGGACCTCATCGTCACGAACTTCTGCAGCGACTACAACACGCTCTACCGCAACGTGCCCGCGGGAGAGGGCCGGCTCTTCGAGGACGCCACCGATCGCGCGGGGCTGGGGGCCATCGCCTACGACCGGGTGTGCTGGGGCGTGGGGTTCCGGGACTTCGACCTCGACGGCGTGCTCGACCTCTTCCTGTCCGCGGGCCACGTCTACGCCACCCCGGACCCCTGGATGCGGATCTTCGGAGGGACCTACGAGCAGACCCCCCGCCTGCTCCTGGGGACGGGCCCGCCCCGGTACCGGTTCCGGGACGCGAGCGGCGAGTCCGGGCCCGCGTTCCGCACCCGGGGGCTCGGGAGGGCGGCGGCCTTCGCCGACCTGGACGGCGACGGCGACCTGGACGTGTGCGTGGCCCGTCTCGACCAGCCGCTCCAGCTCCTCGAGAACCGGCTTCCCCGCCGGGGCCGGTGGCTGATGATCGACTTCGAGGGGACCGTCTCCAACCGGGACGGGGTGGGGGCCCGGGTCACGGTGGAAGCGGGCGGGGGGCGACTCCGCTGGATCGGGGAGCACCGCCTGGCCTCGTCCTTCGGGGCGTCCCAGGACCCGCGGATGCACTTCGGCCTGGGGCGCCTGGACCGGATCGACCGGATCACGGTGCGGTGGCCCTCGGGACGGACGCAAGTGCTCCGTGACGTCCTCCCGGACCGGATGCTCCGGATCCGGGAGTGAGGGGGGAGGGAAGGGCCGGTTCACCGGCCCCGGAGGTCCGCGGGCCGGCCGATCGGTCCACCGCCCGCCCCGGGGACCCCGACCGGGGGCGCAGAGGGACGCCGGAAAGCGGAAAGGGGGCTCCCCCCGCCTTCCGGGGGCCTCCGCATCCTCCCCCGCACCTCCGGATGCCGGCGGGGAGGGAATGCGGCTCGGAGTGTCGAGAGAGACCCCCGCCTTCCGGCCGTTCCCCTGCGCGGCGGGGAAGGCTACAATCTGTTCCCGCCTCCGTATGTAACCTTCAACGGGCTTCCAGGCGGTCCTTCACGCGCTTGATCGTCTTGAAGAAGCTTTCCTCCTCCACGGGGAGCGCCAGGAGGGCGAAGAGGTTGTGCGCCGCCTTCTCCTTGCCGAGGATGCGGGAGGAGCGGCCGCGGGTGAGGAGGATGATCTCCGCGGTCTGGTCGAACTCGCGGATCTGGCGGACCACGGCCAGGCCGTCCGCGTTGCCGGAGAGCTCCACGTTCACCAGGATCAGGTCGTAGCCCTTCTCCCGGGCCATCTCCACTCCCCAGGCATCCTCCGCGTGGTCCACCTCGAACACCTGGAACTGATCGAGGCCCACCTTGATAATGTCCCGGTTGCGCGGGTCGCTTTCGATGAGGAGGGCCTTCAGCATGTTCCGATCTCCCGTTCCGGCCGCCGTGCGTCGCCGGCAGTCCCACTAGTAGCACAGGGCACGATGGGCGGCAACCTCCGGACGGTGGTGGGCGTGGACGAGGCGGGGTACGGTCCCCTCCTGGGGCCGCTCGTGGTGGGGCTCGCCGCCTTCCGCCTCACCGGGGAAGGGGGCGGAACGGAGCGGCGGCTGGCGGGGGTCGCGGGGCCGCGGGGGGCGCTCCCCGTGGGGGACAGCAAGCGGATCTACCGGGGGGGGCTCGGCTTCTCCGCGCTGGAGCGAAGCGTCCTGGCCTTCGCCCGGTGCGCGGCCCGGTGCGAGGTCCCCGATGCTCCCCGCGAGACGCCGCCCTGGTCTCCCGGGTTCCCCCCCGCGCTCCCCGTGGAGGCCGGCGGGGAGGCCGTCCGGGCCGGACAGGAGCGCCTGGCGGAAGCACTCCGGGAGAGCGGGGTCGAGGTCCGGGCGGTGATGACGCGGACCGTGGGGGTGGCGGAGTTCAACCACGGGGTGGAGCGCCTGGGCAGCAAGGCGGCCCTGCTCTTCGAGGCCGCCATGGAGGTCGCGGCCCCCTGGATCGAGGAGGACGGGGAGGTGGAGGTGCGGTTCGACCGGCACGGCGGACGGCGGCGGTACGGCCCCCTGCTCGCCGCCCGGTTTCCCGGAACCCCCTTCTGGGTCCTCGGGGAGAGCCCGGGGGTCTCCGCCTACCGTCTCGTCCGGCCCGGGGGTGAGATCACGGTGAGCTTCGAGACCCGGGCGGACGGCCGGTACTTCGAGGTGGGGCTGGCCAGCATGGCGGCCAAGTACGTCCGGGAGCTCCACATGCGCGCCTTCAACGCCTACTTCTCCGGCGCCGATCCCTCCCTGCGCCCCACCGCGGGCTACGTGGGGGACGCCCGGCGGTGGCTCCGCCGGTCCGCCCCGGTCCGCCGGCGCCTCGCCGTTCCCGACCGGGCGCTCGTCCGGTGCCGCTAGCAGGCTGTCGGAGTATGGATGCGAGTCCCGCGCAGGGGTCTTGCGAG
>JAOZQC010000096.1:0-3882 GCA_029932425.1 Planctomycetota bacterium
CCAGGTCTCCGTGAAGTCGGTGGAGAGGCAGATGCCCCCGGGCCCCGTGGAGCGGTGCCGCTCCCGGATGATGTTCGCGTTGGGGATGTCGTGGACGTTGGAGAACGCGCCCCACACCTTCCCGGGGATCGAGGGGTCGAAGGCCAGCTCGTAGCAGGTGTTCCGCCACGGCGCCCGGCCCCGTTCCGACCACCAGCGGAAGGTCCGGCCGGAGTCCACGGATCGGGCGAAGCCGAGGTCGGTGTAGCAGATGTAGAGACGCTTCGGCCGGAAGGGGTCCTCGTAGATGTGCCAGGTGGTGGTGACCACGAGCCCGTTGCAGACCCAGTCGAGGCCCGGCGCCCGCCGGTTGCCCACCGGCTTCTTCTCCCCGGGCTTGACCCGGGTGAAGCCCGGGAACCACGTCTTGCCCCCGTTCTCCGTGATGAAGAGCCAGGAGGTGACGAAGAAGAGGTGGTCGGGGTTCCCGGCCTCCACGGCCGCCCCGAAGGGGACGGACTGGTAGTACTGGTTGTCCTCCGCCACCACGTAGGACTTGTCCACGTTGGTGGGCTCCCAGCGGGGGTCGGGATGGAAGACGGCGCGCCAGGTCCGGCCCGCGTCGTCGGACCGGTAGACCGTGGCGTGGTGGGGCTGGGCCACGCCCGTGTTCGAGTTGAAGACGTAGACGCGGCGCGGGTCCGCGTCCGTGACCAGCACCTGGTGGTACTGGGCGACGGGGCCCATGGCCCAGCGGTCGAAGGCGCGGGTGTCGCGATTCAGGCCCCGGCCTTCCACGGGCTCCCAGGTCTCGCCCCGGTCGAGGGACCGGAAGATCCCGGGGCTCGGCCGGTCGCCCTCCAGGCGGCTCGGCACCGTGACGTAGAGGATGATCCGGGGCTTCCCTCCCTTCGCCCGGGAGCCGCCCGCGAAGGACCGCAGGGGCCGGGCGGCGAGGCCGCGGGTCTTCGGGGTCCACGTCCGGCCCCCGTCGTCGGAGCGCCAGATCCCCTCCGTCGTCCCCGCGAAGAGGATCCTGCGGCGGGGCGGCGAGGTGCGGTCGAAGTGGAAGCCCACCGCCTCCCCCCTCACGCCGTCCAGGCGGGTCCAGCTCCTCCCCGCGTCCCGGGAGAGGCAGACCCCGTCGCCGGCTCCGGCGAGCATGAGGTCGGGACGATCGAGATCGATGGCGATCTCCCCCCGGAGGGGGGCGGGGAGGACCCCGCGTTCCGTCCAGTGGACCCCGCCGTCGGTGGAGACCATGAGGCGGCGGCTCATCCACCCGCTCGGCGAGAAGACGACGTCCGCCTTTCGGGGATGGAAGGCGGGACGGCAGCGGGTGTTCCCGCGGAGCTCGGAGTGGTGGATCATCGTCCAGTTCCGGCCCCCGTCGGTGGTCCGGTAGACCCCGCTCATGTCGCAATGGACGATCATCCGCCGGCCGTCCACGGGGCTCACGGCGGGAGAGAACATCCCCCCGCCCCCGCTGAGCCCCAGGGGTTCCCAGCGGATCTCCCCCCGGCGGGGCCGGGCGGCCGCCGGGAGCACGAGAAGGAGGGCCGAGAGGACCGCGAGCACGAGAAGGGAATGCTTCATGGCCCGAGCATACGCTTCCGGCGGGCCCCGGGGAACGGGAGGAGGGTCGGGGCGCTCCCCCGGTCCGGTTCGCGCGGGAGGCGGCACCCTTCCCTCACGCGATTCCCAGGCGCCGGAGCTTGCGGAGCAGCGTCGTGCGGTGGATCCCGAGCTCGGCGGCGGCCCGGGTCCGGTTTCCGTGGTGGCGGTCCAGGGCCGCCCGGATGGCCTGGGCTTCCGTCTCCAGGAGGCTCCCCGCGGCGACGGGGGCCCGGCTCTTTCCCGCCGCCTCCCGGACGTGGTCGCACAGGGATTCCGTCGTGATCTGCGGGCCGAGACAGAGGATGAACGACCGCTCGATGATGTTCTCCAACTCCCGGACGTTGCCCGGGAAGGGATACCTCATGAGCACGGCGAGGGCGTCGTCCGTGATCCCCGTGATCGGGCGGCCCGTCTCCGCCCGGAACCGGTTGATGAAGTGCCGGGCGAGCAGGGGGATGTCCTCCCTCCGGTCCTTGAGAGGAGGGAGCCGGATCTCGAGGACGTTCAGGCGGTAGTAGAGGTCCTCGCGAAAGACGCCGCAGTCGACGAGCCGGGAAAGGTCCCGGTTCGTGGCCGCGATGATCCTCACGTTCGCGTGGATCGGCGTGTTGCTGCCCAGCGGCTCGTAGGTGTGCTCCTGGAGGAAGCGGAGGAGCTTCACCTGGAGCGGCTTGGGGAGGTCCGCCACCTCGTCCACGAAGAGCGTCCCCCCCTCGGCCTTCGCGATGCGGCCCGGATGATCGCGGTTCGCGCCGGTGAAGGCTCCCTTCCGGTAGCCGAAGAGCTCCGATTCGAGGAGGGTGTCCGGGAGGGCCGCGCAGTTCACGGGGACGAACCGGGCCCGGCGGCGCGGCCCGTGGTTGTGGACGGAGCGGGCCACCAGCTCCTTTCCCGTCCCGGAGGGGCCCGTGATCAGGAGCGTGCTGTTGCTCTCCGCCGCGAGGGGAAGCAGCTCGAAGATCCGGTGCATGCTCTCGTTCTTGCTGATGATGTCCTCGAAGCGATAGCGCTCCTCGAGGGCCCGGCGCAGGCCGTGCAGGGGGGAGAGGTCCGTGATCACCTCGACCCCGCCGAGGAGCTTCCCGGTCCGCGTTTCGAGGGGCGCGGTGTCCACGGAGATCCGGATCTTGCGGCCCCCCTTCGTGCGGATCGTCACCTCCCGGCCCCGGATCCGGCCGCGGGAGCGGATGGCCCGGTTGAGGGGGCACTCGTGCTCGCAGAGCTCCGTGCGGAAGATATCGGCGCAGGCGCGCCCGATGACCTCCGCGGCGCGGTAGCCGGTGATGTCCTCGGCCGCCCGGTTGAAGGAGGTGATGTGGCCCGCCCGGTTCACGGTGAAGATCCCCTGGCCCACCACGTCGAGAACGAGGGGGAAGAACCGGCTGTCGAGCCGCTTGTCGTCCATCGGGGAGAGGATACCCAAATCTCCGCCGGGCGGCCAAGCCGACGGCCCATCCGATCAGACCGCGGCGAACCTCTCCGTCACCCGGTCCCGGGAAACGGTGGAGATCGCCGCCACCTCCCCGGGGGAGAAGCCCATGCAGAGGGCGAGGAGCTGGGAGTAGTCGAAGACGGGGATCGGCCGGTCGCCGTTGTTTCCGGAGAGCTCCTTCTGGGCCTCGTCGAGGTGCATGAGGCAGGTGATGCAGGAGACGACGATGTAGTCGGCGTCCGTCTCGTTCCGGATGGCGTCGAGCTTCTTCCTCGTGTAGCGGTAGGCCTCGGCGTGAGAGCTGTGCCGGAAGCCTCCCGCCCCTCCGCAGCAGTGGTGCTCCCGGCTGTACTCCCGGACGTCCGCGCCCAGGGCCCTCACCAGCTCCCCGAGGACCCGGGGGGCGGCCGGGGACTCCTCGAACCCCACCACCTCGCTGGGGTAGAGGGTGTGGCAGGGGTGCTGGAGGGCGGCGTGGGTCCCCGCCAGGGTGCTCTCGAGAGACTCCCGGATCCGGTCCACTCCCACCTCGTGGTAGAGGACGTCGATGATGTGCCGCGGCTTCGCCTTCCCCTCGTAGTGCTTGCCGGCCTTGGCGAGGAGGACGTTCACCCGCTCTCTTCGCCCCTCGTCGCGGGCGAGAAGCGCCCGCCCGAGGCGGAGGGAGCTGTAGCAGGAGCCGCACTCCACGAGGAGGTCCACCCCCTTGTCTTCTCCCAGGGAGAGGTTCCACGCGCTGACCGCCAGGTGGGCGTCCTCGTCCAGCGAGGGGAAGGTGCCGAAGGCGGGACAGCAGACGTAGCCCTCGAGGTCCACGAGGTCGATGCCCAGCCGGGGCATCGTGAGCCGGATCG
>JAOZQC010000096.1:3892-5701 GCA_029932425.1 Planctomycetota bacterium
TCCACGTCGGGCCGGAGCGCGGGCATGTTGCACCCGGGAAAGAGTCCGTATTCCATGGTTTCAACCCTTGAACATGAAGTCGTGGTCCCGGATGACGTCGATCTCCATCAGCATGGCCTGGAACTTCGCGAGGAGCTCGGGGTCGGCGGTGATGACGGGGAGCTTCCCGGAGAGGCCCACGGATCGACGCAGCTCCTCCACCCGGTCCACCGGTTGCGTGTAGCCCCTCTGGTAGATCTCGGTGGTGGAGAGGGGAATCCGCGTGGAGTCGTTCCGGCACTGCCATCGCCGGAGGGCCAGGCAGATCTCGAACGGGCGCACGTCCATGGGGCAGACTTCCTCGCACCGGGAACAGGTGACGCACGACCAGGGGGTGTCCTCCTCGAGGAGGTTGTCCTCGAGCCCGAGCTCCACCATGCGGAGAAGGGTCCGGATGAGCAGGGGGGGATCGGCCTCCGAGGCCGGGCAGTCCGAGACGCAGGATCCGCAGGTCAGGCAGATCCGGAGGACGTCTCCCCCCTCCAAGTCCCGCCAGAGGTCCAGGTTCGCTTCGGAGAGAGCCGTCATCGCCGTTCTCCTTCGCCTCTCCACCAGTCTCCCCCGGGAATGCTCCACCAGTCGGTCCCGATCGCCCGGTCCAGCTCCCTCAGGCGCTTTTCCATCTCCGCGGACCGGCAGTGGTCGCCGCAGGCCCGGAGGCACTCGATCAGCTCGAGGAGCGCCTCCCGGCGGCAGGCGGGGTCCGCGCATTCCTCCGCCAGCCTGTGGCATCTCCGGCACCAGGGCAGCGCCCGGTCGGGTTCGCGCCACCCGCGGTACAGCCCGGCGATGGCCGCGCAGGCCACCATCTCTCCCGCCCGGAACCCGTCCGCCCGCGCCTCCCGCAACGCTTCGCGGAAGAACTTGAAGGCGACGTCGTACATCCAGTTGCGGTAGACCTCCCCCATGTGGAGGAAGACGAAGGCCCTCTTCCTCGGCGAGCCGCCTTGCCGCGCGAGCTGCAGCAGGTCCCAGAGGATCCCGAGCGCCGCCCCGTACCGGGAATCCAGGCAGAGGTCCCAGGCCCGCTCGGCGTCGTGGACGAGGGCCTCGTCCTCTCCCTCCAACGCCGCCGCCAGCTCGCGCTCCCAGTTCACCCAGCTCTGCCCCGCCTCCCCTCCCCCGGGTTCCACCCATGGTTCGGGGGCATCCGCAGACCGCCCGGCCTCGGGCATCCCGGCCTTCGGCATCGAACTCCTCCTTCCCGTGTCCCGGCGCTCCCGCCGCTACACGGGCATGACGCCACCGAGCTTCACCTCGATCTCGGCCAGCACCTGCTTCTCGGCGGACCCCGCGAAGGCGGCGGCTCCCGAGGGACAGGCGGCCACGCAGATCCCGCAGCCCTGGCACGCCAGCTCGTCGACCACGATCCGGTCCTCCCCGTGATCGACGCTCCGGGCCTCGTAGGGGCAGAGCTGCACGCAGAGCTCACACACCGCGCAGAGCGCCTCGTGGACCGTGGAGACCAGGCGCGCGGTCGTCAGCTCCCGCTTGGACAGGATGGTGAGGGCGCGCTGGGCGGCGGCCTCCGCCATCGCGAGCGATTCCGGGATCGACCGCGGGGAATGGGCCGTTCCGCACACGTACACCCCTTCCTTCAGGGTCTCCACGGGCCGGAACTTGTAGTCCGCCTCCTCCACGAAGCCGTCCTCCGTGAGGTGGATTCCCAGCCTTTGCGCCAGGTCCGCGTCCGCTCCCGGGACCATGCCGGTGCTGAGCACCAGGAGGTCCGGGTCGATCTCGATCTCCCGGTCCAGGATCTCGAACAGG
>JAOZQC010000096.1:5711-9051 GCA_029932425.1 Planctomycetota bacterium
GTCTCGTCGCGGTAGCGAAGGCGGACCCGCCCGTTCTCCACCTCCACCCCGGGCTTCCGGTCCGGGCGGTAGGTGGCGAAGATGACCCCCTTTCCGCGCGCCTCCGTGTAGTACCGCTCCTTCCTGCCGTAGGCCATCAGGTCCCGGTAGAGCACGAGCACGCGGGCCCCGGGGTTCACCTCGAGGATCTTCAGGGCGTTCTTCAGCGCCGCCGAGCAGCAGACCCGCGAGCAGTATTCCCGTCCGCCGTGCTCCCGGGAACCCACGCACTGGATCATGACGACCCGGCGAAGGCGCTCGGGGCCGATCGTTCCCCCGGCGAGCCCCTCCTCGAGCTCGCCCTGGGTGAGGATGGAGTCGCACCTCCCGTAGCCGTACTCCCGGGCCGGCGCCTCCTCGGCCCCCGTGGCCACGATGGTCGCCCCGTGCAGGACGTCGATGGTCTCCTCCCCCTTCCGCATCCGAACGCGGCTGTGGAACCGCCCGGCGCCGCCGTCCGTGGACAGGACCTCGGCCCCGAGGAGGACTTTCACGGCGTCGGTGGACCGGATCTCGTCGGAGAGGCGGGTCACCAGGGCGGCGGGGTCGATGCCTTCCAGGATGTAGTGCAGGCGCCGGACGTGTCCGCCCAGCGCGCCGGTTTTCTCCACCAGGACGACCTCCACCCCGTGACGGGCGAGGGACAGCGCCGCCTGCATGCCCGAGATCCCGCCGCCCACCACGAGGGCGCGCGGCTCCACCCGGATCCGCCTCGTGTGAACGGGGTCGCTCCGGCAGAGCCCCTCCACCGCGCCGTCCACGAGGGCCAGGCCGCATTCCGCGGGATCGCGCCCGTTCGGAGACCGGCGCGCGCGTCTCACCTCCCCGCGGAAGTCCACCACCTCCGTGAGCGCGGAGTTGTAGCCCGCCGCGCGGGCGAGCCGGCGGAGGCGCTGGCGGTAGATGTAGGGAAGGCAGGCCGCGAACAGCACCCGGTTGGCCGAGGAGGATTCGAGGGCCCGGCGGACCTCGTCCAGGCCCCCGCGGCAGATCTCGTCGACCACCACCACCTCGGCCACGCGGGGGAGCCGGCGCACCCGCTCCGCCAGCTCCTCGAAGTCGAAGGGCAGGGAGCCTTCGCTGACGGGCCAGCGGCAGAGCACCACCCCCACGGCGGGAGGCTCGCGGTCCACGACCCTCTCCTCCACGGGGGAGGCGGGTTCCTTCGCGGTCAACCCCTTGGCCCGGAGGATCTTCCGGGCCTCCGCGGCCGCCGCGCTGCCCTCCACCACCGCCTCGTTGATGTCCTTGGGGCCCGCGAAGGAGCCGCACACGAGAATGCCGGGCCGGGTGGTGCGGACGCCGATCTCCGGGTCCGTCTCCGGGAACCCTGTGTCGCTCCGGTCGTATCCGAAGATCTCCGCCAGGGCGGCGGCCTCCCGCGTGGGCCCCTGGCCCGTGGCGAGCACCACGAGGTCGAAGGTCTCCTCCCGGGGACGCCCGTCCGCGCCGAAGTAACGGATCACGGGATCCCCCCGGCCGTCGGGATGGACGGAGTGGGCCCGGCAGCGAACGAGCCGGACCCCGAGCTCCTCCTCCGCCGCCTCCCGGTACCGGTAGTACTCCCGGCCGTACGTCCGGAGGTCCATGTAGAACAGGGTGGCCTCGGCGCCCGGACCCGCCTTCCGGAGTGCGACCTCCGCCTCCTTCAGCGCGAACATGCAGCAGACCGAGGAGCAGAGGTCGCGTCCGTTCCTCCGGTCCCGCGAGCCGACGCAGAGGAGCCACGCGATCCGCTTCACCCGTTTCCCGTCGTGGGGCCGGAGGAGGTCCCCCGAGTAGGCGCCCTCGCGGCCCACCGCCCGCTCGAAGCCCAGGCTCGTCAGGACGTGGGGACTGCGGCCGTAGCCGTGGAAGTTCGGCCCGGTGGCGGGATCGAAGATGGAGGCCCCCGCGGAGATCACCACCGCGCCCACCGTCACCGTCTCGTCCCTGTCTTTTGCCTCGAGGTCGATGGCGTGCGTGGGACAGACCTTCACGCACTCGCCGCACCGGGTGCAGGCGTCGCGGTCGATGGTGTACAGGTTGGGGAGATTCTGGGGCACGGGGCGGTAGATCGCCTTGCGGGCGGTGAGCCCCTCGTTGAAGGCGTCCGGGACCTCCACGGGGCACACCTCCTCGCAGGCCCCGTCCCCGATGCAGAGCTCCGTGTCCACCCATCGGGCCCGGTGGCGGAGGGTCACCTCGAACCGGCCCGGCTCTCCCTCGCACGCCGTGACGGAGGTGTTCGCCAGGATCGTGATGTTGTCGTGGAACAGGCTCTTTCGCATGCAGAACTGGGAGGCGTCTTCCCGCCCCACGAACGGGAGCATCCGGCACATGCCGCAGTGGTTCGTGGGGAACTGGACGTCGAGCTTGGCGAGGATGCCTCCGATGGCCGGGGAACTCTCCGCCAGGAGCACCTCGTACCCGGTCTCCGCCAGGTCGAAGGCGGCCCGGATGCCGGCCACCCCGGCGCCCACCACCAGCACTCTTCCGATCTCGGGATCCATGAACGTGACCTCGCGACGGTTCCTCACTTCACCTGGCCCGTGACCTCCTGGAGCTCGTCCTCCCGGAAGAAGGCGAGCGGCTGCTCCTCCTCCGGATCCCGGCCCGGGACGTAGTCGAACACGGCCTGCGTGCCCTCGGCCACGGTGCTGAACAGCTCTCCCACGGGGATGTCCATGGGGCAGGCGCTGGTGCACTGGCCGCAGCCCACGCAGAGCGTGCTCATGTGGGCCAGGCGGGTGAGGTGGTAGAACAGCGTGTCCGTGGGCATGCGGAGCCGTTTGCGCTTCGTCGCCCAGCCCAGGTACTGGCGGCTCTCGTGCTGGAAGGTGTCGGTGACGAAGACGCACTCGCGGCAGTAGCAGACGGGGCAGGCGACCCGGCAGTTGTAGCAGTTGATGCAGTGGGAGATGACCTCCATCAGGCCGTCCACGTCCTTGATCCTCTCGCGCATGCCGGCCTGCAGCTCCTCCCGGAACGCGTTCCGTTCCCGGAGGAGGGCCTCGAGGGCCGCGGCCCGGGCCTCCGGCGCGGGGACCTCCGGGAGACCCAGGGATTCGACCGCGCGGTCGCCCTCCTCGGTGAGGGACTCGAGGCCCAGCGCCCGGTTCACGTCGTGCCCGATGACCTCGAGGCGCAGATCCACGTTCTCCGCCTCCGGGGTGACGCAGGCCCGGCAGGTGCGGAGCACGTCCACGCCGTCCGTGAGCTCCGTCCCACGGCCTTCCTGGACGGCCCGCAGGACCTCTCGTGTCGCCTGGGGGTCATCACCCACGAGGGTCAGGAAGTCCCGGTTGTCGTAGCGGCCGTG
>JAOZQC010000097.1 GCA_029932425.1 Planctomycetota bacterium
TGACCGCCCTCCGCCCGGCCCCTCCTGCGGTCCCCGCGGCCCCGTCTCCTCTCGGACCGGACGAAGGCGATGCTCCGGGCGCTCGCCTGGACGGCGGGGGCCGTCATCCTGGTCCTGGGGATCGGCGGGATCGCGGCCTCCCTCCGGGCCCGCCGCCGCAGGACGGCGGGAGGGGAGGCCCCCGGGCGGCCGCCGCCCGGCCCGCCCCCGGCGCGCGCGGGGGACGCGGAGCGGGACGCCGAGACCCTGGCCCGGGCCGGCCGCTTCGAGGCCGCGGTGCACGTGCTCCTCCTCGGGGTCCTCGACACCCTCCGGGACCGGATCCCCTCCGCCGTCCCCGAAGCGGGCACCAGCCGGGAGATCGCCCGCACCGCCCCCCTGCCGCCCGCGGCCCGGACCGCCCTCGGGGATCTCGTCCTCGCCGTGGAGCGGAGCCGGTTCGGGCGCCGCCCCGTGGACGAGGGGGGGTACCGCGCCTGCCGCGACCTCTGCCGGAGGTTCCGGGCGGAGCTGGGGGGCGGCGGATGAGCCCCCCGCCGTTCCCGCGGAGGACCCTCCGGATCCTCGTGCCTCTCTCGGCGGTCTCCGTCCTCACCTTCCTCCTCCTCCTCGTGTGGGTCGATCCGGGCGACGCCGCGATCTCCGGGAAGGCCGACTCCTTCAGCCGCTCCCCGGTGGGGCACCGGGCCTTCTGCGAGCTCCTGCGCCGCCTCGGGATCCCCCTCACCGTGAGCCGGTACGACTCCGGCCGCCGGGCCCGGAACCAGGCGGTGCTGGTTCTCGCGGAGCCGCCGCCCCCGGGGCACGGGGCGGAGGGGGCGGCCGACCTCCGGAAGCTCATCGCCGGGGCGGACCGCGTGCTCCTCGTCCTCCCGCGCCGCTCCGTCATCGAGAACCCCGGCGACCCGCGGGCGCTGCTCTCGGCGAGCCCGCTCCCGCCCGGAGAGGTCCGCACGGTGCTCGAGGCCGCGGGGATCGAGGCCGAGGTGCTCCGGCCCGGGAAGGCGGGCCCCCTCGCCTGGCGGACGGGCCGCCGGGGGCCCGTTCCGGACCTCCCCTCGCCGCAGCTCCTGCGGTCTTCCTCCCTGGTGCCCCTGATCGCCGGGCGGGAGGGAATCCTCGCCGGCCGGACCCGGGACGGGAGGATCACCGTGCTCGCCGATCCGGACCTCATCGAGAACCACGCCCTCCTCCGCCGGGGGAACGCGGAGGCCGCGGTGAGGCTGGTGGAGACGATCCGGGAGGGCACCCGGCCTCTCCTCCTCGACGAGACCCTGCACGGGTTCGTGCGCCGCCCCCGCCTCCTCCGGGAGCTCTTCCGCTATCCCCTGGTCCTGGCGCTGCTCCACCTGCTCCTCCTCACGATCCTGATCCTCTGGGCCGGCGCCGGGCGGTTCGGCGCCCCCCGGCCCCTGCCGCCCCCCTACCCCCCGGGCAAGGAGACCCTGGTCACCCACACCGCGGAGCTGCTCTGCCGGGGAGGGGATGCGAGGCTGGCGGTCCGGAAGTACCTGCGCGAGAGGATGCGCGAGGTGGCGGCCCGGTTCGGGCTGCCCGCCGACCTGCCGGAGGCGGAGCTGGCGGCGCGCCTCTCCCGGATCGGAGCGGCCCGGGGCGTGGCGCCGGACGCCGCCGCCCTCCGCGAGAGATCCGCCGCCCTCCTCCTCCCCGGCGCGGGAAGCGAGGAGGGCGCGCTCTCGCTGGCCCGCGCCGTACATCGCTGGAAGAAGGAGATCCTCCATGGAACCGGAAGCCGTACGGGAAACGATTGACCGTCTCCGCGAGCAGGTCCACCGGGTGATCGTGGGGCAGAGCCGGGTGGTGGATCTCCTCACCATCGCCCTGCTCGCCGAGGGGCACGTCCTCGTGGAGGGGGTGCCGGGCACCGCCAAGACGCTGCTCGCCCACGCCTTCGCGGAGAGCCTCGACCTTTCCTTCCGGAGGATCCAGTTCACTCCCGACCTGATGCCGGGGGACGTGATCGGGACCAACCTCTTCAACTTCCAGTCCGGGGAGTTCCGCCTCACCAAGGGGCCGGTCTTCACCGACATCCTCCTCGCGGACGAGGTGAATCGGACCCCGCCCAAGACCCAGGCCGCGCTCCTCGAGGCCATGCAGGAGCGCTCGGTCACCATCGACGGCACCACGCACCCCCTCGGCGACGCCTTCATGGTCCTCGCCACCCAGAACCCCATCGAGCAGGAGGGCACCTACCCCCTCCCGGAGGCCCAGCTCGACCGCTTCCTGCTCAAGGTGCGGATGGGCTACCCCTCCCGGGAGAACGAGCTGGAGGTGGTCCGGCGGCACGGGAAACACACGGCCATGCCCCGCCTCGCGGACTTCGGGCTTGAGAAGGTGGCGGACCGCGCGTTCCTGCGGGCGGCCCGGGATACGGTGTCCCGCCTCCTCCTCTCCGAGGAGGTCATGGAGTACGTGGTGGACCTGGTGCGGGCGACCCGCGAGTCGCCGGCGCTGCTCTTCGGCGCCTCTCCCCGGGCGTCCAACATGCTCGCCGTGGCCTCCCGGGCCCTCGCCGTCATGCGGGGGAGGGACTACGTGATCCCCGACGACGTGAAGGAGCTGGCCGTCCCCCTCCTGGCCCACCGCGTGGTGGCCTCCCCGGACGCCCAGATCGAGGGGAAGTCCACGGAGAGCGTCATCCGCTCTCTTCTCGAGGAGGTGCCGGCGCCGCGCTGATGCGACCCACGCAGAAGACCATCCTCCTGGCCACCGCCGGCCTGGCGGCCGCGCTCCTGCCCGCCGTCGCCGACGAGCGACTCTGGACGCTCTGGGCGGCCGGCCTGGCCGGCCTCGCCCTCGGAGTGGGAGCGGACGCGATCCTCTGCGCGCGGGACCGGGACCTCCGGCTCCGGCCCCGCCCTCCCCGGCTCCTCTACATCGGGGAGGACGCCGTGCTTCCCGTCCGGCTCCGGGCCGCGGAGGGATCCCGGTTCCCGGTCGTGGAGATCCTGGCGGAGCTCGACGAGATCCTCGAACCGCCCCCCCTCCTCCGCGTCATCCCCGGACCGGGCGCCGGGACGGAGGCGGAGATCCCGCTCCGACCGCGCCGGAGGGGGACCGCCCGCCTCCCCGCCCTCTGGCTCCGCTGGCGGGGCCCTCTCGGCCTCGTCGCGAGGGTGGTCCGCCGGCCCCTCGATCTCTCCCTGCCCGTGGTGCCCGACGTGAAGGCGGTACGGGCGGCGGCCCTCCGCCACTTCGAGTCCCGGGAGTTCCTGGTGGGGACGAAGCCGCGCCGGTACGCGGGGGAGGGGTCGGAGTTCTCGTCGCTCCGGGAGTACGTGCCGGGCCTGGACCACCGGTCCATCGACTGGAAGGCCTCCGCCCGCCACACGAAGCTCCTGGCCCGGGAGTTCCGGGCGGAGCGGAACCACCAGGTCGTGCTGGCCTTCGACACCGGCCACCTCATGGGCGAGCCCGTGGAAGGCGTGCCCCGGCTCGATCGGGCGATCAATGCCGGCCTGCTCCTGATCTGGGCCGGGCTGAAGACGGGCGACCGGCTGGGGCTCTTCACCTTCGGGGACCGGGTGGGCGTCTACGCGCCCCCCCGGGGCGGGATCCAGGCCTTCCCCCTCCTCCAGAGGCTCTCCTCGGAGATCTCCTACTCCACGGGGGAGACGAACTACACGCTGGGTCTCACGTCGCTCCTCCGGCGGCTCTCCCGGCGCACCCTCGTCGTCCTCTTCACCGAGTTCGTGGACACCCTCACCGCCGAGCTGATGATCGAGAACCTGGACCGCCTGGCCCGGCGCCACCTCGTCCTCTTCGTCTCCCTGAAGGACCCCGATCTCGTCCGCTTCTCCTCCGCCCGACCCCGGACTCTCGCCGCGCTCCACCGGGCGGTGGTGGCGGACGACCTCCTCCGGGAGCGGGAGATCGTGCTCCGGCGCCTGGCCCGGCGGGGCATCCACTGCCTGGACCGCGAGGCCCGGGAGGTGACGGCCGCCCTCCTCGACCGCTACCTCCTCATCAAGCGGCGGGAGCTCCTGTGAGGGCGGGGCCTTCCCTCCGGAGCGCCGACTTCCGCCGGGAGCGGGAGGAGGCGTGGCGCGAGCTCGCGACCCTCGTGGATCACGCGGAGAAGGGAGGGATGCGCAGCCTCGGCGCCGCCCGGCTCGCCCGGTTTCCCGTCCTCTACCGGGCCGCGCTCTCGTCGCTCAGCGTGGCGCGGTCCATCTCCCTCGACCGGAACCTCATCCTCTACCTGGAGAGCCTCTGCACCCGGGCCTACGTCCTCATGTACGGGACCCGGCAAGGGGTCGCCGGCACCGCGGGCCGTTTCCTCGGGCGGACCTTCCCCTCCGCCGTCCGCCGCTTCCGCCGGCACCTGGCGGTGGCGGCGGCGTTCCTCCTCCTCGGGCTGCTCGCGGGCTACGTGCTCACCGTCCGGGACCTCGACCGCTTCTACGCGTTCGTCCCGGAAGGTCTGGCCGGGGGACGGGATCCTTCCGCCACCACGGAGTTTCTCCGGAACGCCCTCTACTCCGGCCCGGACGAGAAGAGCTGGCTCGTGCTCTTCGCGAGCTTCCTCTTCACGCACAACTCCCAGATCGGCATCCTGGCCTTCGCCCTGGGTTTCCTCGCCGGGATCCCCGTGTTCCTCCTGCTCTTCACGAACGGCCTCTCCCTGGGGGCCATGGCCGCCCTCTACGCCGAGAGAGGGCTCTCCCTGGACTTCTGGGGGTGGGTCCTCCCTCACGGGGTCACCGAGCTCACCGCGGTGGCGATCTGCGGCGCCGCGGGCCTGGCCCTGGGTCAGAGCCTCGTGTTTCCCGGCCGCCACCGCCGGCTCGACAACCTCGCCCGGACGGGCCGGGAGGCGGGCGCCCTCGTGATCGGGAGCCTGGCGCTGTTCTTCACGGCGGGCGTCATCGAGGGGATCTTCCGGCAGACGGTGATGGACGTGGCCGTGCGGTACGGCCTGGCCCTGGCCGCCGCCGTCCTGCTCGCCCTCTGGCTCTCGCGCTCCGGAAGGAGGGCCGGCCCGTGAGCCGCAAGGAGACCGTCGACCGGTTGCTCGGACGCCGGGAGCACGGGCGGGAGAAGACCATCGTGACCCCGGAAGGGGTTCCCCTCGTCTTCACCATCGCCCCCCCCTCGGCCCGGTTCCTGGCCTTCATGATCGACGTCCTCCTCATCCTCGCCGGGTTCCTCGGCATCGGGCTCGCCGCTCTCCTTCTCGGGGCCGCCGGCCTCCCGCCGGGCCTCCTTCTCGCCCTCCTCACCCTGGCCTTCTTCCTCCTCCGGAACTTCTACTTCATCGTCTTCGAGACCCGGGGGCACGGGGCGACCCCCGGAAAGCGGAAGATGGGAACGCGGGTCATCGACCGCCGGGGCGGGCCGCTCACCACCGGCGCCGTGTTCGCCCGGAACCTCACGAGGGAGCTCGAGGTCTTCCTCCCCTTCGTGGTCGTCGCCGCTCCGGACCGGTTCTTCCCCGGCGCCCCCGGGGGGGCGGTGCTCCTCGCCGGGGCCTGGCTCCTCGTCGTGGCCCTTCTTCCCCTCCTCAACCGGGAACGGCTGCGCGTGGGGGACCTGGCGGCGGGGACCATCGTGGTCCTCACGCCCCGCGAAGCCCTCCTGCGGGACCTCGCCGCCCCCCACCTGTTCCCCCGCGACGAGGACCGGGTCTGCCGCTTCACCGCGGAGCAGCTCGGGATCTACGGGATCTACGAGCTCCAGGTCCTCGAGGATCTGCTCCGCGGCGGGGCGGGAGGCGACCGGAGGGCCCTCGAGAAGGTGGCGCGGAAGATCCGGAAGAAGATCGGCTGGAAGCCCGAGGGACATCCCCCCGATCCCCGGCGCTTCCTCCGGGACTTCTACACCGCCCAGCGCGCCCACCTGGAACGGAGGCTCCTCCTGGGCGAGCGACGCGAGCGGAAGGAGGAGGCTACTCGAAAACCGCCGCGATCTCGTCCGCGTCCACCCCCTCCTTGACGAGCCGGAGCCGGTAGTAGACGACGGCGGGCAACACGGAGTAGAGAGGCGCGATGACCAGGGTGAAGCCCTGCTGGAGATACCATCCCGCGAGGAACGTCATCTGCCCCTGCAGAGCACGGAACACGAGACCCCAGGCCAGCCCGATTCCGAACATGCAGAGCGCGAGGAGCAGGATGAGGCCGAAGATCACCGGCCGGTAGCCGCGCGTGAGCTGGATGCTCCGGGGCAGGGCCCCGAGGCCGAGCCAGCGCGGCCGCTCCACCAGCGCCGCGGGCTCGGCCACGAAGTACCAGAGCAAGAGGATGATGGCGGGGATGAGCAGAAAGAGGGCGATCGGGGCCCCCGCCCCGTACGCGAAGAAGGCCGCCCCCACGAAGAGGAAGATCTGCAGCCCCACGGCCAGGGCGGCGGTCAGGAGATAGGCGAACCGCCGGAAGGCCACGGCGAGGCAGCGGAGCACCGGCGCTTTCCGGCCCCGGAGCTGCTCCACCACCGCGTAGGTGATGGTGCCGGTGAGGAGCCGGGACAGGACGAGGAAGCTCACGAGGATCTGGATGAGCTGGAACCGGAGGAACCGCTGGAACTCCTCCGGCGTGTCCAAGGGCAGCACGGAGGAGTAGAACAGCCCGCCCGCCACGAGCATCGGGGAGTAGATGACCAGGGCGATCACGAAGAACCGGGGCAGGTTCGTGAACCAGGTGGCGAAGATGAGTCCCAGGGTGTCGCCGGCCTCGAACCGGGGGGCGCGGAAACGGGAGCGCGGGGAACGAACATGCTCCGAGTCCATCGTCTTCCCTCCAAAGGACGCCGCACCAGAGTATAGACCCCCGCGGCCCGGGCCCCGGGGGCAAAACCCCCTCCGGGCCTTCCGCCCGGCCCTTCGAGATCGGGAGAAACCGGCGCCGGTCCCCCCCGCGGCGATACACTTCCGCCATGCGACGCCCGGTACCGCTCGTGGCCGTTCTTCTCCTCCTGCTCGCCCTCCCGGCGGCGGGAAAGCCCTCGGACCGCAAGGAGGTGGAGGAGCTCATCACCTCCTACTTCCGGGCCCCTTCCGACGCGGAGCGCGCCCGGATCCGGAAGGCCCTCGAGGAGAGGGGGCCTCCCTCCCCGAAGGAGAGGAAGGCCCTGCGGAAGCTCTGCCTGGCCCTGGCCCGGGAGGGGCCGAGGTCGAAAGGGGGCCACGAGCGGACGCTGCAAACCGGACCCGTGCGCGGGAAGTACCTGGTGGTGGGGTCGACGTCGGGGAGGAAGGGGCTCTTCATCGGGCTCCACGGCGGGGGGCCGGGCGCGGGGGACGCGCGGACCGCGGAGTCCAAGTGGTCGGCGGCGGCGGGGAAGAACTGCCTCTGCGTCTTCCCCCAGGCCACCCGCCTGGTCCACGACGCCTGGAACCAGGAGGACCAGGAGAAGTTCGTGCTCGCCGTGATCGAGGAGCTGAAGCGCACGTACTCCATCGACACGAACCGGATCTACCTGGCCGGTCACTCCATGGGCGGGTACGGCACCTGGTCCATCGGGGGAAACCACGCGGACCTCTTCGCCGCCATCTCCCCGAACTCCGGGGGGGTGTACGGGATCAAGGCCATCGGCCGCGGCACCCTCGACCTCGCCAAGGGCGTTCTCCCCAACCTCTACCATCTCCCGGTGAAGTGGTTCCACGGCCTCGACGACCGCCAGTGCCCCATCGAGAACGACCTCCTGGCGGAGAAGATCCTCACCCGGTACCACGAGCAGTACCCGGACGGCTACGAGTTCGAGTTCGAGAAGGTGCCCGGCCTGGGGCACGGCATCGTCCGCGAGGGGCTCGGCCCCACCATCTCCTGGCTCACCCGGAGAAAGCGGAACCCCTACCCGAAGACGGTGATCTGGGAGCCGAACCGGTCCTACAAGAAGGACTTCTACTGGCTCCACGTGCCGCGGGTGACGCGGGGGGTGCTCATCGTGGCCCGGATCGAGAAGAAGCGGAGGATCGTCGTCTCGAGCTCCGGCTACCTGCCGAAGCTCAGCCTGTTCCTCTCCGACGAGCTGGTGGACGCGGGGAAGGAGATCACCGTCACCTGGAACGGAAAGGAGCGGTTCCGGGGAAGGCTCGCGCCCTCCGCGGCCGTCCTCGCGGAGAGCGTCTACACCCGCCGGGACCCCGCCATGGTCTTCTCCTACCGCATCGACCTCGAGTGGCTCCGGTGAGGGGGCCGCGTCCCTTCGCGGGGCGAGCGCATCCCCGGGCGGACGCGGAGGTTACAAGTCACTCCCGCCTCCGCATGGCACCTTCACGGGGCGGGGTAGTTGCGGATGAGGAGGTGGGTCGTGTCGCGCTCGTTGCGGCCGCGCACGTTGTAGCCATACCGCTTGCCGTAGGCGACCATCTCGAAGGGCTCTCCCCGGGCCGCGCGCTCGCGGCCCACCTTCTCGTAGAGCTCCCGGATGAAGTCGGTGCGCTGGATGACGAGCAGGGCCGGACAGGGGAGGGTGGAGAACACCCGGGCCAGGCGCTCCTGGTCCTCGCCCCCGAAACCCCGGTTGGCGTAGCGGCTGAACTCCGTGTCGTAGGGCGGATCGAGGAAGACGAAGGTGCGCGGCCCGAGACGCGGGCGGGCGCGGGCCAGGTGCTCTTCGAAGTCCCCGGCGGAGAGCTCCGCCCGGCGGAGCAGCTCCCGCACGGCGGGGGAGAAGAGCCGCGCCACCCGGGCCCCGAAGTCCACCCGGTTGTAGGAGAGGCCCCCGTAGGGGATGTTGAACTTGCCCTTTCGGGAGTAGCGGAACATCGACCCGTAGCAGAGGGACCGGAGGAAGAAGAACCGCGCGAGCCCGGCGGCGGGCCCCTCCGGCTCCCGGTCCCGCACCGCCGTGTAGTACCCCGCCTGCAGGGCGGTCTCGAAGTGGGCCGCGAGCTCGGCGGGAGGAAAGACCTTCCGGTGCTTCCGCTCCAGGCCCAGGAGCCGCCCCACCTTCGAGGCCACCGAGCGCTCGAGGAACCCACCGGGATCCATGCGGAGGGGACGGTCGCCGGGACCCTCCGCGAGCCTCCCCGCCTCCCCGGGATCGCCTCCCGCGCGCGCCCGCGCGAAGGCCTCCGCGAAGG
>JAOZQC010000098.1 GCA_029932425.1 Planctomycetota bacterium
GCGGCCTTCGAGAGATTCTGGGCCGACGCCCCCACCGCGGGGGGGGATGTGAGGCTGCACGCGAGTTTCTCGGTGGAGAACCTCCGGGGCCGGAAGGGAACCCTCACGGCGTGGTTCTACGACCGGTCCGGCCAGCGGCTCCGGGATACGGACGGCCGCTACCGCACCACCGAGGGCCAGGTCGCCTTCTCCGCCTCCTTCGTGCCCCGGTTCGACAAGACCCGGTTCAGCGACGTGGCCCTCGACGTGCCCGCGGGACAGCTCCACCTCCCCCCCGGACGGCACCGCGTCCAGGTGGTGTTCGGCCTCTTCCACGGCCCCGACCTCCTCGCCACCTCGAAGCCGCTGGGCCTGACCTACACCGTGCCCGGGGTGACCGGCGAGACGGAGGGAGGTCCTCCCCGCGCCTGGATCACCTCCGCCCTCGCGGACCTCGTGAGCGGTCCCGACGGGCGCCCGTGGATGCGCGTCCGGGCGGACCTGGTCCTGGACCGGCTGCGGGGCCGGGAGGTCCGGCTCCAGGCCCGGTTCTACTTCCCGGACGGCACCCCCCTCCGGGACTTCGACGGCCGCTACCGCACCGGGGACGGCCTCGCCTTCGCGGAGTCCTCGGTGGTACCCCGGTACAGCCCCCGGACGAAGGTGACGGGCATGGAGGTGCGGATCCCCGTGGCCCAGCTCCACCTGGCCCCCGGTGCCCAGACGGTCCTGGCGGGCCTCACGGTGGTGGAGTCCGGGCGCGCCCTGGCCTCGCGGACCACGCCCCCCCTCCGGGTGGGGGCCGCCCCCGCGCCGGGACCGCTGCTGCCCCGGGCGGCCCGGATCGAGGCGGCCTGGATCACCCACAACCAGAAGCTGGAAGGGGAGGTGGGCATGGTCGTCCACGTCCGGGTGACCATCTCGGGGTGCAAGGGGCGGCGGGTCCTCCTCCGGGGCTGGTTCTGGGGATCGGACGGACGGCCCCTCCGGGACATGGACGGAAAGTACCGCGCGGGAGACGGGCTGGTGAGCTCGGGAGTGGTCCTCACCCCCATCTACGACGTGGCCGTGTTCGGAGACGCCCGCTTCTTCCTCCCCTACCGGCAGCTCCACCTGGTCCCCGGACGCCACGACCTCGCCCTCACCCTGGGGGTGTACCTCGACGGCAAGCTCCTGGGCGGCCGGAAGGAACCCGTCCGCTTCCGCGTGAACCGGCGGTAGCTTCCCCGGTCCCCGCCTCTCCGGGGTCGCGCTTCCTCCCGATCCGGGGTAGGATCGGGAGAGGCGGGGAAAGGAACGGGAGGCGACATGAAGACGGGATGGGCCGTGGCCCTTTTCCTGGCGGGGGCGGCGCTCGGGCTCGCGGTCGGCCTCACCTCCACCTCTTCCCCCCGGGGAACGGACGCCTCGGACCGGCCCCCGGAGAAGGTGCGCGACGAGTGCCGCCGGCTCGAGAGCGAGCTCCGCGCGGAACGTACCGCCCGGAGCCGGGCGGAAGCCCGGGCGGAGAAGGCGGAGAAGACCGCTTCCAGCCTGGAGCGGAAGATCGCCGCCCTGGAGTCCGGCATCGCAGCCTCCACGGCGCCTCCCGGCCCGGAGAAGGGGGAGGCCGCCCCCCGCGCGGGGGCCCGCTTCTTCGCCTCGGCCTGGGACGGCGTCCTCGCCGACGTGGACTGGAAGGCGCTGGGGACGAACATGAGCCGGATGGCCCCGCTCATCGACCGGGTCATCGGCGCCCTGGGGAAGGGGGAGCCGGCGCCCACGGAGGCCGTGATCGAGATCCAGAAGCTGAACCAGCCCCTGGTCCTGGCCGCGCTGAAGGCCAGCCGGAAGGTCCCCGGGACGGGGGTGAACGGCTCCTTCTCCCATCCCGCCTTCATGGCCAACGCCATGGCCGCCGCCCTCGAGGCCGCGGGTCTTCCCCTCGACGAGGGCCAGGCGAAGAACCTCGAGGCGATCGGGGAACGGTACCTGAAGCTCGACGAGGAACGCCTGCGGGCCTACGACGACCGGGTCTTCGAACTGCAGAAGCTCATCGAGGAGGTCGATCTCCGGGACCGGTTCCTGCGCGAGGCGTTCGCCCTCCTCTCCCCCGCGCAGGAGGCGGCCCTCCGGACGGAGCAGACCCGGGACCGGGTGCGCGCGGACATCTTCTCCGCCGCCCTGGTGTACGTGGGTCGGATCCGCTTCCTCACCTACTCCGACCCCGCGGACCTGGCCCGGAAGGTCCTGGCGAACGTCCGGGGCGAGATCCTCCTCGACGACGCCGAGCGGGAGAAGGCGAAGGGGCTGGTCGGGGATTGGGCGGCGGAGATCCCCTCCGATCTGCTCTCCTGGCGTCCCGATCTCCTCGACCGGCAGGGGCTGGTGCGCCTGGGGATCGCGCACGCCTGGGCGAAGCAGACCCTGGGGCTCGCCCGGAGCCTCGCGGACGGTCTGGCGCTCGAGGGAGAGAGACGGGCCCGCGCCCGGAAGATCGCGGGAGTGATCTTCGGGATGCCCGAAGCCTCCGACGGCAGGTGAACCGCCGCCTCGTTTTCGGGAAAGGCCGGGCCCCGGGATTCCGATGGAGGGAGGGGTGCAGATTTCGGGAGGCGAGAGCATGGCGGATCCCGGCGCGATGATCCCCGGGGGCGACCGGATGTTCCGCTCCATCTGCGCCGCCGCCAAGGATGCCATCCTGCTCATGGATGATCACGGCCGCATCCGCCTCTGCAACCCCGCCGCGGAGGAGATCTTCGGCTACTCCGCCTCCGAGCTCCTGGGAGAGGAGCTCCACATCCTGCTCGGACCGGAGAAGTACCACGATGCCTACCGGGCCGCCTTCCCGCGCTTCCGCGAGACCGGAGAGGATCCCGTGGTGGGCAAGACGCTGCGCCTCGAGGCCCGGAGAAAGGACGGCACGATCTTTCCCATGGAGCTCTCCGTCTCCTCGGTACGGCTCGAGGGGAAGTGGCACGGGCTCGGCCTGGTGCGGGACGTGACGGAGCACGAGCGGCTCGTGGCGGAGCTCCACCAGGCGCGGCAGGACCTGGAGCGCCGGGTGGACGAGCGGACCCGGGCCCTCCGGGAGGCCAACGCCCGCCTCGAGGCCCAGGTCGCCGAGAGGCGGCTCGCGGAGCGCGCCCTCCGCCAGAGCGAGGCCACCCTCGCCTCCGTCTTCCGGGCGGCCCCCATCGGCATCGCGCTCGTGAAGAACCGGATCCTCGGCTGGACGAACGAGATGTTCTGCCGGATGCTGGGGTACGAACCGGGTGAGCTCCGGGGCCAGAGCGCGCGGGTCCTCTACGCCGACGGCGAGGAGTACGAGCGGGTGGGCCGGGTCCACTACCCTCAGGGGGAACGCGAGGGGACCGCTTCCTTCGAGACCCGGTGGAAGACGAAGCAGGGGGAGGTGCGGGACATCTTCCTCAGCGCCGCTCTCATCGAGCCCGGCGACCTGTCCGCGGGCATCGTGAGCACGGCGCTCGACATCACCGAGCGCAAGCAGGCGGAGGAAGCTCTCCGCCGATCGGAGGCCTCCTACCGGGCGCTCATCCGCAACGCGGTGTACGGCATCTACCGCTCCAACCGCGCCGGGCGCTTCCTCGAGGTGAACCCCGCCCTGGTCTCCATGCTGGGCTACGAGTCGGCGGAGGAGCTGCTGAAGGCCGACCTCGCCCGCGACATCTACGAACGCCCGGAAGACCGGGCCGCGCTCATCGAGTCGATCCGGGGCCGGGAGACCCTCACCGGTCTCGAGGTCCGGTGGAAGAAGCGCGACGGCACCCCCATCACCCTGCGCCTGAGCGGGCGGGCTCTCCGCAACGAGGAGGGCGTGACCGAAGGCTGGGAGATGATCGCGGAGGACGTGACGGAGCGCCAGGCCCTGGAATCCCAGCTCCGCCAGGCCCAGAAGCTCGAGGGCATCGGGCGGCTGGCGGGCGGCATCGCCCACGACTTCAACAACCTCCTCACCGCCATCAACGGCTACGCGGAGATGCTGCTCAAGGCCACGCCCGAGGACGACCCCCGGCACCGGATGGCCCGGGAGATCCACCGGGCCGGACGCCGGGCCGCCTCCCTCACCGGGCAGCTCCTCGCCTTCAGCCGGCGGCAGGTGCTCGAGCCCCGGGCGCTCGACCTGAACGAGGTGGTGGAGGACATGGAGGAGATGCTCCGCCGCCTGATCGGCGAGGACATCCGCCTGCGCTGCGTCCTCGAGCCCGGCCTGGGACGGATCCGGGCGGACCGCGGCCAGGTGGAGCAGGTCATCCTGAACCTCGTCCTCAACGCCCGGGACGCCATGCCCGGAGGGGGCGACCTCACCCTCGCTACCGGCTCGCGGGAGATTCCCGATCCCGCCGCCGCCGGCGTCCCCCGGATCGAGCCCGGTTCCTACGCCCGCCTCGAGGTCCGGGACACGGGGACGGGGATGGACGAGAAGACCCTGGAGCACCTGTTCGAGCCCTTCTTCACCACGAAGGGGCCCGACCGGGGCACGGGCCTGGGCCTCTCCACCGTGTACGGGATCGTCCGCCAGAGCGGGGGCGGCATCCGGGTGCGGAGTCGGCCCGGCCGCGGCACGACCTTCACCGTCTACCTGCCCCTGGCCGGGGAGCCCGCCGCCGCTCCTCCTCCCTCCCGCTCCCCGGCCGAGGCCGGCGCCGCCGACGCCACGGTGCTCGTCGTCGAGGACGAGGAGGCGGTCCGCGAGCTGGCGCAGGAGATCCTCGCCGGAGAGGGCTACACGGTGCTCACCGCCGGCTCCGCCGAGGAAGCCTACCGGATCTGCGAGCGCCACCGGGGCCCCATCCACGCCCTCCTCTCCGACGTGATCCTCCCCGGCCCGAGCGGGCCCGAGATCGCGGACGAACTCCGCCGGCGCATCCCCGGCCTTGCCGTCCTGTTCATGTCCGGGTATACCGGAGACGCCATCGTCCGGAAGGGGGTGCGGGAACCGGAGACGTCGCTTCTCGCGAAGCCCTTCGCCGCGGACGAGCTGGTGACGCGGATCCGGGAGGTCCTGGCCGCGTCGTCGACGGCCGGCGCCTGATCCCGGGGGAGGGTGCGATGTCGCGAGTGGGAGGAGTCCTCGTCCTGGCGGCGGCGCTCGCCGGGGGGATCGTGGGGTACGTCGTGGGCCGGGAGACGGGGGCCCGCGCGCCGCTTCCCGCGGCGCCCCTCCCCCGATCGGAGGCGGCCCGGTCGCCCGCCCCCCCCTCCCCGGAGAAACCGGGCGGGCTCTCTTCCCTGGAAGCCGTCCTGGACGCGCTCCCCACCCCCCGGGTGGAGCCCGGGGAGGGCCGGATCTCCGGGCACGTGCGCCTCGAGGACGGGACGCCCGTGCCCGGCGTCCTGGTGCGGGCGGAGCAGGTGCCCGCGTACACCCCGCCGGTCACCATGGGGACCCCCCCGCCGGAGCAGAGCCTCGCGGAGTCGGTGCGCGCCCTGGTCCGGCGCCGGCGACTCGCCCTCGCCACCCGGACCGAGACCCGCACGGGGCCGGACGGGGCCTTCGTGCTCCAGGGCCTGGCGCACGCCCGGTACGCCCTGCGGGCCTTCCGGCACGGGTACCGGATCTATTCGCGGCGGACCTCCTACGCCTGGCCCGGAGGGAAGGTGGACTTCTCCGCCCGGCGGATCGCGGGGGTGCGGGTCCGGGTCCTCCGGCCCGACGGGTCGGAGGCGAAGGAGGTCCGCGTGGAGTACCGGCGGCCCGGCTCGGGACGGGCGCGCAGCGGCGTCACCGGGACCGTGGGCTACCTGGAGCTGGAGCCCGGTTCCTGGCTCCTCGCCGCGGTGGCCGAAGGGGGAGCCTGGAAGTCCCCGGAGGTCCGGGTGGAGGTGACCGCGGGCGAGGTGGCGGGACCGGTGGAACTCCGGCTCGAAGCCCGCCCCGGAATCGAGGGCCGGGTGGTGCCCCCCGAGGGCGAGACCCTCCGGTTCGTGGAGGTCCTGCTCCTTCCCATCGCCCCGGGCACGGTCCCGGACCCGGACCGGCTCCGGAGGGACGGAAAGCGGGCGAGCCTCTGGACCCGGTCCTCGAATCACTTCCTCTTCCCGGACCTCCCCCCCGGCACCTACTTCCTCGCCGCCATGGTGTCGGGCGGGGTGCTGGTGTCGGAGGAGGTCACGGTGGAGAACGGGCTGGCGGCCCGGGACCTCGTCATCCCTCCCGCCGACCCGGAGAACAGCGTGATCGTCCACGTCTACGGGCCGGACGGGAAGCCGGTCACCGACGCGGACGTGAGCACCGGCTACCGTTCCCGGACCAGCCGCTCCTCCGCCACGGGGACCATCTCCCGGCTCACGGACGGGAGCTACCGGGTGCCCCACCACCCGGTGGACGAGGACATGCTCGGCCCGGACGGCACCTGGTACGTGAGGGTGGCGAGCCCCGCCTACGGAACCCTGGAGAGGGAGTACGAGAAGGGGAAGGACCGGGAGATCACGATCCGCTTCGAGGAGCCGGCGCGGCTGGCGGTGCGGCTCGTGGGCTACCCGGGGAGCGAGCTGCAGGGGCATCTCGGGTTCTTCCTCGATCCGCGGAAGAAGAAGGGATCTTTCCGGGCCGCGATCCCCGGTCGCCCCGGGAGAGGGATCTCCCCGGAGGGGACGCTGGACCTCGGACCCGTGCCCCCCGGGGCGTACGAGCTGGTGGTCTCGATCCTCCTTGACTCCTTCCGCTCCATCCCCGCGGCCCGGATCCCCGTGACCCTGCGGGCGGGGGACAACGACCTGGCCGTGCCCCTTCCCGCGGTCTACACGCTCACCGTGCGGACGGGCGAGGAGGTGTCGCGGCTCACCCTCCGCGCCACGTCGCCGGAAGAGCCCCACAACCTGTGGCTCACGAAGAAGCCCGCGAACGGGCGGATCGTCTTCCCCCGCCTCCCCGCCGGCGAGTACGCGCTCTCCGACGAGCGAGGCCGGCAGATGTCGATCCGGATTCCGGACCAGGTGGACGTGGTCTACACGCCCCGGGAGATGAACGCCATGCGGGTCATCGTCACCGACCCCGCGGGCTTCCTGGCCCGGGCCGGCTTCCGGAACGGAGACGTCATCGTGGGGGTGGACGGGAAGCGGTTCGCGAACCGGAGGGAGATGCAGATGCGTCTCCAGCTCGCGATGACCCAGGAGAAGGCCCGGTTCCTGGTGGTGCGGGGCGGCCGGGAGACGGAGATCACGACCTCCCTCAAGGCCCTGTTCGACCGGCCCCGCCCGGACCTCGGGGGGCGGTTCCGGGAAACCTCCCGCTGATCACTTCCGCCGGTACCGGAGGCCGAAGGGATCCGCGGGATCCCCCTCCACGGTGACCTCCGGGTGGTTGGCCGCCAGGTGCCGGAGGCACGGGAACGCGAGCTCCGGGTCGGCGCCCGCGGCGGCCGCCGCCTCCTCCACCGTGAGGGGTTCCGCCCCGGCCAGGACGTCGAGGAGCCGGGCCTTGAGCCCCAGGATGCCCGCCGCCGCCCGCTTCCCCGCTTCCACCCCGGGCTGGTGGTAGGCGTTCACGTTCACGAGCACGGCGTAGAGCCCCACCGCCCGCTCGAACAGCGCGAGGAGGGCCCCCACGCTCCGGGCCGAGAGATCGGGGAGGGTGAGGACGAGCGAGGGGCGGCCGGCCTCCGCCAGCGCCTGCCGGGTGCCGTAGAGAAACCCGTGGAGGTAGTCCCCCGCGGTGATCCCCGGTTCCACCTCCGTCCGGGGATGGGGGCCGTCGTCGAGCACCTCGAGGAAGGTGACGAAGAAGTTCGGGACCCCGTCGCGAAGCTGCTGCACGTAGGCGTGCTGGTCCGTGGATCCCTTGTTCCCGTAGACCGTGATCCCCTGGTGCACCACGTTTCCCGCCAGGTCCCGCTCCTTGCCCAGGGACTCCATGACGAGCTGCTGGAGGTAGCGGGAGAAGAGCTCCAGCCGGTCCCGGTAGGGGAGCACCACCATGTCCCGCTCTCCCTTCCCGTTCGTGGCGAAGTGCCAGGCGGCGGCCAGGAGCGCGGCGGGATTCCGCTGCGGATCGGGGACGCGGGTGAGGGCGTCCATGGCCCTCGCCCCCGCCAGGAGCTCCCGGAACGGGATCCCCTGGAGCAGGGCGGGCACCGCCCCCACCGCGGAGCACACGGAGGTACGCCCTCCCACGTAGTCCCACATGGGAAACCGGGCGAGCCACCCCTCCTCCCGGGCCCGGCGATCGAGAGCCGAGCCCGCCCCGGTGACCGCCACCGCCCGGGGAGGGAGGGTGAGACCGCGCGCCCGCAGGGCGGCCCGCACGGCCTCCGCCGCGTTCCGGGTCTCGGGGGTGCCTCCCGACTTGGAGACCACCACCACCAGCGTCCGCGGAAGATCCGCGCCGATCCGCTCGAGCAGCCTTCCCGTGCCGTCGGGGTCGGTGTTGTCCAGGAAGTCGACGGCGAGGGGCGGGTGGACCGGAGCGAGGGCCCGGGAGAGGAACTGGGGGCCGAGGGCGGAGCCGCCGATGCCGCAGTGCAGGACCCGGGCGAAGGGCGGCCCCGCCTCGGTCGCGATCTCCCCCCGGAGGACCCGCCCCGCGAACCCCTCCACCGCCTCCAGGGTCTCCCGGATCTCCCGCGCGATCTCCGGAGTGGGGGCCCGGTCCGGATCCCGGAGCCAGTAGTGCCCCACCCGCCGCCCCTCGTCCGGGTTGGCCACGGCCCCCGCCTCGAGCTCCTCCATGGCCGCGAAGGCCCTCGACAGGGGCCCCGCAAAGGCGTCGAGCTCCGCGGGGCTCCAGCCCAGCCGGCTCACGTCCAGGGAGACCCCGAGGCCGGCGTCGAACCAGAACATCCCCCGAAAGCGCTCCCAGTCGCCGGTCATCGGCACCTCCTCCCGCCTCCCGGACGGTCCGGGCCGGGCGTCGTGGGGGCAGGATATCGCACCCCGGCGCCCGCGGCGCCATCCGCTCGGCGGGTCCGCCGCCGCCCCCGTCACCGGGGCGTGGGGTCCACGATCTCCGCGGCCCGGATCGATCGGCTCCGGGCGTCCTCCCCTCCCGTCACGAGCACCCTCCCGTCCGGGAGAAGGACGGCCCGGCCC
>JAOZQC010000099.1 GCA_029932425.1 Planctomycetota bacterium
CGCCGGCTCGGAGTCCTTCTGGATCCCGGCGGGAGACCCCCCGGACGAGGACCGGTACTTCCGGCAGTACTGATGGAGACGGGCGAGGACGCGAGAACGGGCGCGAGAGGACCCGGGCCGGAGGAGTTCGCCCGCCGGGCCGAGGAGCCGCCGTCCGGCCTCCTCCGGGAGTTCCTGGGATTCCTTCGCGAGAACAAGAGGTGGTGGCTGGCGCCGATCCTGGCGGTGATCTTCCTCCTCGGCCTGTTCGTGATCCTCATGGGGAGCGGGGCCGCGCCCTTCCTCTACACGCTTTTCTGATCCCTCCCGGGCGCCCGGTTTGCCTTTTTCCTAAAGATGGGGTAGGAAAAGGTCGATCGAAAGGCCGGGAGCGTATCGGCGGGCGCTCCCGGACTGGAGCCCAGGTGAACGATTCCTGCGTCGATCCCGGCCTCGGTCGCCTCCTCGTGGAGTACGAGTGCGGTCTCCTCTCCCCCGGCGAGGCGTTCCGGTTCGAGGTGCATCTCCTCGACTGCGACGCCTGCTTCCGGGACCTCGTCCAGGACACGGCCGTGGCCGCCGTCCTGGCCCATCGCCTCGCCGCGCGGGGGGGCGATCCGCATTCCCCCGCGGCGGCCCCCGTGCCCGGCGCCCGGTCGTAGTTGCCCCCGGCGCCCGGGGATGGAAGAATCGCCTCCCGTCCCGATTCGGAGGCACTCCATGAAGAGGCTGCTCCTCCCCCTGCTCCTCCTCTCTCCCTGGCTCGTCGCGTCCTCCGGGGCGGCGCCCGCCGGCCGGGATTTCCGCGCCACGGAGGGGAAGCTGCCGAGGAAGTGGCTCTCGGCGATGCCCTGGCGGAGCATCGGCCCCGCCGCCATGGGGGGCCGGATCACCGACCTCGCGGTGCACCCCCGGGACCCCGCCGTGTTCTGGGTGGCCACCGCCTCCGGGGGGATCCTGAAGACCACGGACGGGGGGATCACCTTCGAGCACCGGTTCGACACCGAGAGCACGGTCTCCATCGGAGCCGTGGCCGTGGCCCCCTCGAACCCGGACATCGTGTGGGTGGGCACGGGGGAGGCGAACCCCCGGAACTCCGTCTCCTTCGGGGACGGGGTCTACAAGTCCACGGACGGGGGGAAGACCTGGCGGAACATGGGGCTCTCGAGGAGCTTCCAGATCGGGGCCGTGGTGGTGCACCCGAAGAACCCGGACATCGTGTACGTGGGGGCTCTCGGCCGCCTGTGGGGGCCGGGCGGGGAGCGCGGCCTCTACAAGACCACGGACGGGGGCCGGACCTGGGAGCGGATCCTCTTCGTGGACGAGAACACGGGCGTCGTGGACGTGGCCCCGTGTCCCGCGGACCCGGACACGCTGCTCGTGGCCGCCTGGGAGAGGCGGCGGGACGGCTTCGACACGAACGACCCCGCGAAGAAGGTGGGGCCGGGGAGCGGCCTCTACAAGACCACGGACGGGGGAAAGACCTTCCGCAAGATCACGAAGGGGCTCCCCACCTGCGACCTGGGCCGGATCGGCCTGGCCTTCGCCCCGAGCCGGCCGGAGGTGGTGTACGCGGTGGTGGAGTCCGCCTGGACGGGAGCGGAGCCGCCCGACGCCCCCTACATGGGCATCCTGGGCGGCGATGCGGACGCCGGAGCCCGCCTCACCCAGGTCCTGAAGGGAGGCCCCGCGGAGAAGGCGGGGCTCAAGGCGGGGGACATCGTTCTCCGCGTCGGTGACCGGCAGGTGCTCTCCTACGCCGACCTCGTCCGGGCCGCCCGCCTCCACACCGCGGGGGAGACGGTGAAGGTGGAGGTGGTGCGCGACCACAAGAGCCTCTTCCTGGAGCTCACCTTCGGCCACCGTCCGGGCCGTAAGGACGGGGAGCCCCCCAGCCGGAGGCGGAGCATGTTCGCGGCGGGCCTCGGCGGGCAGCGCGAGAACCTGCAGGAGCAGCAGGGGCCGAAGGGGCTCGAGTACGGAGGGCTCTACCGCTCCGAGGACGCCGGGGAGACCTTCACCCGGATCAACACCTTGAACCCCCGGCCCATGTACTTCAGCGAGGTGCGGGTGGACCCCGCCGACGAGAAGCGGGTGTGGGTGCTCGGCATCAACCTCTGGAAGTCGGTGGACGCGGGGAAGACGTTCACCCCCGACGGGGCCCGGGGCGTCCACGTGGACCACCACGCGCTCTGGATCGATCCCCGGGACGGCCGCCACATGATCCTCGGCAACGACGGGGGGCTCTACGTGACCCGCGATCGGGGCGCCCACTGGGACCACCTGAACCAGGTGGCGATCGGGCAGTTCTACGACGTGGCGGTGGGGCCGAGACGCGATTACCGGGTGTACGGGGGGTTGCAGGACAACGGGTGCTGGGGCGGGCCGAGCGTGGTGCGCCACGGCCGCGGGCCCGCCAACGCCGACTGGTTCCGGATCGGGGGCGGGGACGGGTTCCGGTGCCGGGTGGACCCGGACGACCCGGACCTGGTCTACTTCGAGATGCAGTACGGCGGGATGGGCCGCCGGAACCTCCGCACGGGGGAGAGAGGGGCCATCCGGCCCCGGGCGCCGCGCGGCACCCGGTACCGCTTCAACTGGAACACGCCGTTCCTCCTGTCCCACTTCAACGCCCGCATCTTCTACTGCGCGGGGAACCGGGTCTTCCGCTCCCTGGACCGGGGAAGGGGGCTCCGCGCGATCTCCCCCGAGATCACGGCCACGGACCGGGGCAGCGCCACGGCCCTGGCGGAGTCGCCCCTCGATCCCGACGAGCTCATGGTGGGCACCGACGACGGGGCGCTCTGGATCACCCGGGACGGGGGGCACGCCTGGACCGACCTCTTCCGGGGGCGTCCGGCGGAGAAGCCGGGCCCCGCGGACGCCGCGCGCGCGGCCCGCGTCCGGGAGATGAAGAAGCGCCTGGACGAAAACGGGGACGGGAAGATCGAGCTCAGCGAGGTCACGGGGAGGATCCGGGACTTCCTCACCCGGGCGGACTCGAACCACGACGGGGTCGTGGACGACGCCGAGCTGGCGGCGATGGGCCGACCCCGGGGGAAGAGCGGGGCCGCAGGCGCGGGGAAGGCGAAGGGCAAGCGGATCGCGGATCTCGTGCCCCACCGCCGCTGGGTGAGCTGGATCGAGTTCTCGCGGTTCGCGCCGGGGCGCGCCTACCTCACCTTCGACGGCCACCGGTCCGACGACGACCGGCCTCTCCTCTTCGTGACGGAGGACCACGGGGCCACCTGGCGCTCCCTGCGCGCCAACCTGCCGGACTCCGCGGGCCCCGTGCGGGTCCTCCGGGAGGACCTCGTGAACGAGGACGTCCTCTACCTGGGCACGGAGTTCGGGGCCTTCGTCTCCATCGATCGCGGGGCGAGCTGGACCTCGCTCAACACGAACCTTCCCACGGTGGCGGTGCACGCCTTCGCGATCCACCCCACGGCGGGGGAGATCGTGGCCGCCACCCACGGCCGGAGCCTCTGGGTCCTGGACGTGTCCGCCCTCCGCCAGATCGACGAGGAGGCGCTCTCGGCCCCCGTCCGGCTCTACCGGCCCACCCCCGCCGTCCGGTGGCGCTCCGAGCCGTGGCGCGGCTCGGGCCGCACCTTCACCGGGGAGAACCCCCCCTTCGGGGCGGTGATCTACTACTCGCTGGGGAGGAAGGCGGAGAGCCCCGCCCTGGAGATCACGACCCTCGACGGAAAGCACGTGCGGAGCCTCGAGGCGAGCGGGGAAGCGGGTCTCCACCGCGTGATCTGGGACCTCCGGGGCGAACGCCCGAAGGACCGCCGGGGCCGCTTCCGCCGGGGGCCCCTCGTCCGCCCGGGGACCTACCGCGTGATCCTCACCGCGGCCGGCGAGCGGCAGACCGCCGACCTCGAGGTCCAACCCGACGGGTAGGTGCCATACGGAGGCCGGACTTCCCCATGCCGCTTCCGGCCCCGAGGGCCCATCGAGGATACCCCGGGTCCGATTAGGTGGACATTGCGGGTGGCTTGTCGAGAATGAATGGCCAAAACCGACGCATCGACCACGGAGGCGTCATGGAACTCAAGGGATCGCGGACCGAGGTGAACCTGCTGAAGTCCTTCGCGGGAGAGAGCCAGGCCCGGAACCGCTACACCTTCTTCGCGAGCAAGGCCCGCAAGGAGGGCTACGTCCAGATCGCGAACATCTTCGCGGAGACCGCGGGCCAGGAGAAGGAGCACGCGGAGCGCTTCTTCAAGTTCCTGAAGGGGGGGGAGCTGGAGATCACCGCCTCCTTCCCCGCGGGGAGGATCGGGACCACGCTCGAGAACCTGAAGGCCGCGGCGGCGGGCGAGAACCACGAGTGGACGGAGCTCTATCCCGGCTTCGCGGAGGTGGCCCGGGAGGAGGGCTTCGAGACGATCGCCAAGGTATGGGAGGCGATCTGCCGCTCGGAGCAGAACCACGAGAAGCGCTACCTGGCCCTCGCCCGGAACATCGAGGCGGGCCTCGTCTTCGGCCGGGAGTACGAAACGGTCTGGTACTGCACGAACTGCGGGTACATCCACGAGGGCAAGGAGGCGCCGGACGTCTGCCCGGCCTGCGCCCACCCCCAGGCCTACTTCCAGCTCCTCGGAGAGCCCTGGTAGGACGCCCGGTCCGGAGGATCTCGGCCCCGGGAGGCTACTCCAGCGTGACCAGGCGGTCGCCCTTGTTCACGGTGGCGTCCGGGACCACGTGGACCGACTTCACCACGCCGTCCACCACGGCCCGGATCTCGTTCTCCATCTTCATGGCCTCGAGGATGAGGAGGGCGTCGCCGGCCCGGACCTCGGCCCCCGGCTCGACCCGGACCTCGCGGACGATCCCCGGCATCACGGAGAGGACGACCTTGGACCGGTCGCGGGAGGTGCGCCCGCGGGAGAGGTGACGGGCGACCCGGGTACGCTCGTCCTCCACCCGGAACAGGTAGGATTCGCTCTCCACCGTGACCGAGAGGCCGTCCGGCCGGGGCTCGAAGGCGACGGGGTAGGAGCGCCCCTCCACCAGGAGCGAGTAGGAGGTGCGGCCGCGGACGCGACGGAAGTCCACGGGGACCTCGCGCCCGTTCAGGGAAGCGAAGAGCCGCCCCTCCCGCTCGGAGAGGACCACCTTGTACTCCTCCCCGCCGACGGCGACGTGGTAGATCATGGACCGCTCCTTCCCGGGGCCCCGCTCCGGCCCCGCGCCCGGTCCGCCCTTCGAGCCCAGGGTGCCCTCATCGAAGCCACCCGTGGATCATGGAGTCCCGGCGCCCCGCCAGCACCCAGGGGCTCAAGCTCCCGGGGCGGCCGTCCGCGGGGACGGGCTTCCCCGAGCGCTCCTGCTCCCGGGCGTAGAGCGCGGCCGCGATCACCGCCGCTTCCCGGTGGCGCCCCGCCCCCTCGTCCCGGAGGTCCTCCATGTGCCGGTCCACGAAGCCGGTGTCGAACTCCCCCGCCAGGAACTTCGGATGGCGGAGCACCCGGAGGAGGAAGGGGATCGTGGTCTTGATCCCCGTGATCTGGAACTCCCGGAGCGCCTCGCCGAGCCGCTTCAGGGCGGACTCCCGCGTGTTCCCGAAGCAGATGAGCTTGCCCAGGATGGGATCGTAGAAGAGGGAGATCTCCTGCCCCTCGAAGAGGTTGGTGTCCAGGCGGATGCCGGGACCGCCCGGCATCTCCAGGTGCTCGATCCGGCCCGCGGAGGGGAGGAAGCCGGACTGGGGGTCCTCGGCGTAGATCCGGGCCTCCACGGCGTGCCCCATCCGCCGCACGTCGGACTGCTTCCACCGGAGATCCTCCCCCCGGGCGATGCGGAGCTGCTCCCGGACGAGGTCGACCCGGTACACCATCTCCGTCACCGGGTGCTCCACCTGGAGGCGGGTGTTCATCTCCAGGAACCAGAAGCGGCCCTCCGCGTCCACCAGGAACTCCACGGTGCCCGCGTTCACGTACCCGATGGCCCTCGCGGCCCGGACCGCGGTCTCTCCCATCTCCCGGCGCATCTCCTCCGTGACCCGGACGGAAGGCGCCTCCTCGATGATCTTCTGGTGCCGCCGCTGGATGGAGCACTCCCGCTCCCCGAAGTGGACGGCCCGGCCCTCCCGGTCCGCGAGGACCTGGATCTCGATGTGGCGCGGGTTCTCCAGGTACCGCTCCAGGTAGATCGCGGGGTTTCCGAAGGCGGTGCGGGCCTCGGAGGAGGCGCGCTCGAAGGCCTCCCGCACCCCGTCCGGCTCCCGGACGATGCGGATGCCCTTGCCCCCGCCGCCCCCCACCGCCTTCAGCATGACCGGGAACCCGATCTCCTCCGCGCGGCGTTCGGCCTCCCCCGCGTCCTCCACGGGGTCGAGGGTGCCGGGCACCACGGGGACCCCGGCCTCCTCCATCTTCCGGCGGGCCACGATCTTGTCCCCCATGGCCCGGATCGCCTCCGCGCCCGGCCCGATGAAGACCAGACCCGCGTCTTCCACCGCGGCCGCGAAGTCGGCGTTCTCCGACAGGAACCCGTAGCCCGGGTGGACCGCGTCGGCCCCCGTCCTCCTCGCGGCCTCGAGGATCCGCTCGATGTTCAGGTAGGAGCTCCGGGGCTCGGGCTCTCCGAGGCGGACCGCCTCGTCCGCCATCCGCACGTGGATCTCCGTGCGGTCCACGTCGGAGTACACCGCCACCGTGGGGAGCCCCTCGATGCGGCAGGCGCGGAGGATGCGGACCGCGATCTCTCCCCGGTTCGCCACGAGTACTTTCATGCCGGCGCCGTCCCTCCCGGTCGTGCCCTGTCGCCCGATTGTATGCCTCTCAGAGCGCGAGCGACAATCCCTCGCGGGCCGCGGGCGAGCCCCCGGCCGGGCGCAGGCCCCCCTCCTCGTAGAGCCGGGCGAGGGTCCGGGACGCCTCGGAACCGGGATCCAGGAGGGGGTTGGTGTGGTTCAGGTGGAGGAAGGAGACCTCCGCGGTGGCGCCGAGGCGGGCCAGGGCGGCCGCCGTCTCCGGCACGAGGGGGTGGGGGATCTCCCGGAGGTCGCGGCCCGGCACCTCGTCCGCCGACCAGAACGTCCCGTCGAGGAAGGCCACGTCCACCCCCTCGAGCAGGGCCCGGAGCCGCTCGTCGTCGAACCGGTCGATGTCCGGCAGCCAAAGGAGCGTCCGGTGGGGGCCCCGGATCCGCCAGGCGAAGGTCTCCGACCACTCGGCCCGGTGGGGGACGAGGAGGGGGGTGGCGAAGAGGCCCTTCCCTACGGGGATCTCCCGGTCCGGGAGCACCACCCCGGGAAGGACGTGACCGTCCCGCACGAGCGTCCTCCACGGCTCGTGGAAGGCCAGGTGCTCGAAGAGGCGGCGCCCGCAGGAGAGCGGCACCCCCCGCACCGCCATCGCCTCCTTGCCCAGCCAGAGGAGGCCCGCCACGTGCCCGAGGTGGGCGTGGGTGAGGAGGATCCGGGAGAGACTCGGGAGGGCGAGGACCTGCTCCGGGAGGTCGGGACCGGCCTCCACGAGGATCCCTTCTCCGGCGGCGTCCACGAGGCCCAGGGCGGCGACCTTCCGGGCCCGGGCCGGGTCTCGCCGCGCGGCCTCGCACCGGGCGCAACGGCAGCCCGCGTGGGGGTAGCCGCCGTCCTGGACGGTGCCGAGAACGATCGCCCGGGGGGTCTCGGCGGCGGACTTCACAGCGGGATGTTGCCGTGCTTCTTGGGAGGATTCCGGTCGCGCTTCGTCTCGAGCACCCGGAGCCCCTCCGCGATCCGCGCCCGCGTCTCCCGCGGGTAGATCACGTCGTCCAGGTAGCCGAGCTCGGCGGCGATGTAGGGGTTCGCGAACTTCTCCCGGTACTCCTCCGTCTTCTGCTTCTCCGCCTCCGGGCCGGCCCCCTCGAGCTCCTTCCGGAAGATGATCTCCACCGCCCCCTTCGAGCCCATCACCGCGATCTCCGCCATGGGCCAGGCGAGGTTGAGATCCCCCCGGATGTGCTTGGAGTTCATGACGTCGTAGGCCCCGCCGTAACCCTTGCGGGTGATCACCGTGATGCGCGGGACGGTGGCCTCGCAGAAGGCGTAGAGCAGCTTGGCGCCGTGCTTGATGATCCCGCCCCACTCCTGGTCCGTCCCGGGAAGGAAGCCCGGCACGTCCTCGAAGACCACCAGGGGGATGTTGAAGGCGTCGCAGAAGCGGACGAACCGGGCGCCCTTCATGGAGGAGTTGCAGTCCAGGCAACCCGCGAGCACCGCGGGCTGGTTCCCCACCACGCCCACCACCCGGCCCCCGATCCTCCCGAAGCCCACCACGATGTTCTGCGCGAAGTGCTCGTGCACCTCGAGGAACCGGGCGTCGTCCAGGACCTCGCGGATCACGTCCTTCATGTCGTAGGGCTTGTTGGGATCCTCGGGCACGACGGAGTCGAGGACCGGGCACTCCCGGCGGGGGTCGTCCTCGGGCTCCACCCGCGGGGGATCCTCCAGGTTGTTCGGGGGGAGATAGGAGAGCAGCTCCCGGACCCCCGCCAGGCAGGCCGCGTCGTCCGGGGCGGTGAAGTGGGCCACGCCGGACTTGGTGGCATGGACCATCGCTCCCCCCAGCTCCTCGTAGGTGACCTCCTCGTGGGTGACGGTCTTCACCACGTTCGGGCCCGTCACGAACATGTTCGAGGTCTCCTCCACCATGAACACGAAGTCGGTGATGGCGGGGGAGTAGACGGCGCCCCCCGCGCAGGGGCCCATGACCGCGGAGATCTGGGGGATCACCCCGGAGGCGAGGGTGTTCCGGAGGAAGATGTCGGCGTAGCCGCCGAGGGAGACCACCCCCTCCTGGATCCGGGCCCCGCCGGAGTCGTTGAGCCCCACCACCGGAGCCCCCACCTTCAGGGCCTGGTCCATGATCTTCACGATCTTCGCCGCGTAGGCCCCGGAGAGGGAGCCGCCGAAGATCGTGAAGTCCTGCGAGAAGACGAACACCGTCCGCCCGTGCACGAGGCCGTGCCCCGTCACCACCCCGTCGGTGAGGATGCGTTTCTTCTCCATCCCGAAGTCCC
>JAOZQC010000100.1 GCA_029932425.1 Planctomycetota bacterium
GGGGTCTTCACCAACCTCACGCCGGAGCACCTGGAGTACCACCGGGACTTCGCCCGGTACCGGGCGGCCAAGGCGCGCCTCTTCTCCGGGCTCGGTCCCGAGGCGACGGCGGTCCTCAACGCCGAGGATCCCACCTCGAACTTCTTCTCGGCCCAGACGCGGGCCCGGGTGCTCCGCTACGGCCTGAAGGAGGAGGCGGCGGTCCGGGCCACGGAGATCGAGACGGACCTGGAGGGCATCTCGTACCTCCTGCACCTGCCGGAGACCCGGCCGCTCCGGGTCCGCTCCGGCCTCCTGGGGCGGGTGAACGTGCTGAACGGCCTGGCCGCGGCCGCGGCGGCCCACGCCCTGGGTCTTCCGGGGGAGGTGATCGCCGCGGGGCTCGAGGCCTGTCCCGTGGTGAGGGGGAGGCTGGAGCGCGTGGAGGCGGGGCAGGAGTGCGTCGTGCTCGTGGACTACGCCCACTCGGACGATGCGCTGAAGAACGTGCTCGCGAACCTCCGGGCGGTGGCGGGAGGGAACCGCCGCATCATCACCGTCATGGGCTGCGGGGGCGACCGGGACCGGAGCAAGCGCCCGCGGATGGGGGCGGTGGCCGCCCGGTTCTCGGACCACGTGGTGGTCACCTCGGACAACCCCCGGAGCGAGGAGCCCCTGGAGATCATCCAGGACATCCTCGAGGGGCTCGCGGGCCGCTCCAACTTCGAGGTGGAGCCGGACCGGAGGCGGGCCATCCGGGCCGCGCTGGCCCGGGCGGGGCCGGGCGACGTGGTGCTCATCGCGGGGAAGGGGCACGAGGACTACCAGATCATTTCCGGGGTCGTCATTCCCTTCGACGACCGGCGGGTGGTGATCGAGGAAGTGGCGAGACGGAAGAAGGAAGGGCCGGGGGAGGAGGGCCACTCCCCCGCCTGAACTCACCCTTGCGGCGGGTGCCGCATGTAGGGTAGAATGAACGTAAGGGCCCAGCATATAGCGCTCCGATCGTCGGGGCGGAGGGCATGATCATGGACCCGAAACCGCTTTCCTGGGTCCTCCGGACCGTGGGCGGCCGGCCCTGCTCCGCGGCGGAGGCCATGGCCGGAGTGCAGATCCGGGGCGTGAGCACGGACACCCGCGAGATCGGGGAGGGCGACCTCTTCGTGGCGCTCAGGGGCGAGCGCTTCGACGGGCACCGCTTCGTGGGGGAGGCATTCCGCCGGGGGGCGGCGGCCGCCGTCATCTCCTCCGACGTGGCCGAGATCGGGGGGTTCCGGGACCGGCCGGTGATCCGCGTGCCCGACACGCGGCGGGCGCTGGGGCTCCTGGCCCACCGCCACCGCCGGGAGCTGGGAGCCCGGATCGTGGCCGTCACCGGCTCGGCGGGGAAGACCACGGTGAAGGACCTGGTCGCCCACCTGGCCCGGTCCGCCGGCCCCCTGGTGAAGGCGCGGCGGTCCTTCAACAACGAGATCGGCGTGCCCCTCACCCTCCTCTCCATGGGGGGGGACACGCGGGTGGGGGTGCTCGAGCTGGGGACGAACCGCCCCGGGGAGATCGCCGCCCTGGCCCGGATCGTCGCCCCGGACGTGGGGGTGGTGACGAACGTGGGGGACGCCCACCTGGGCGCCTTCGGGAGCCGGCAGGGGGTGGCGGAGGAGAAGGGGGCCCTGGTGCAGGCCCTCCCGCGGCGGGGCATCGCCTTCCTGAACCACGAGGACTACCTCTGCCGGGAGATGGCGCGCCAGGCCCGCTGCGGCGTGATCCGGTACGGCTTCGATCCCGCCGCGGACCTGTGGGGGCTGAAGCGCACGCGGGACGAGGAGGGGATCTCCTTCTACCTCTACGGCAAGATGCCCATGCGCCTTCCCGTGCCGGGCCTCCACAACGCCTCGAACGCCCTCGCCGCCGTGGGGGTGGCGCTCTGGCTCGGGATCTCCCCCGCGGAGATCCGGGAACGGCTCGCCACCTTCCGGCTGCCGGAGATGCGCCTCACGCGCACCCGGCGGGACGGCGTCACGTACCTGAACGACGCCTACAACGCCAACCCCTCCTCCGTGAAGGTGGCCATCGACGAGCTCCGCGCCCAGCCCGGCGCGGGGCGCCGGATCCTGGTGATCGGGGACATGCACGAGCTGGGCGCGCACTGCGGCCGGGCCCACCGGCAGGTGGGGGTCCGCGCCGCCCGGGCGGGGATCCACGTGGTGTGGGCGGTGGGGGAGCAGGCGGCGGAGGTGGAGAGGGGGTGCCGGTCCGTGACGCGATGGACCGGCCGGGTCTTTCGCTCCCCCTCCACGGAGGCGGCGATGAAGGAGATCCCCTTCGAGCTCCGGGCGGGCGACACGGTCCTCGTGAAGGGATCGCGGCGCATGGGGCTGGAGAGGCTTTTCGATCGGATTCTCGAGGCGGGGCGCGCCGGCGAGCCCGCCCGCGTTCCGGCCGGCGCCGGGCCGGGCGATCCGCGGGGTCACTGATTGCTGTACGAGTTCCTCTATCCGCTGACGAAGTACGTGGGAGCCTTCAACCTCCTGCGCTACGTGTCGTTCCGGGCCATCTTCGCGGCGCTCACCGCGTTCTTCGTGTGCGTGGTGGTGGGGCCGGGGATCATCCGCCAGCTCCGGCGGGCCCGCGCCCGGGAGCCCAACGACTGCCCGTCCCCGGACCTGGTGCGGCTCCGCGAGGGCACCGCCAAGGACCGGACCCCCTCCATGGGGGGCACGATCATCCTCCTGGCCTTCGTGGTGTCGCTCCTCCTCTTCGGGCGTCTCGACAACCTCTACGTGGTCCTGGGGATCTGGACGGTGGTGGCGTTCTCGCTGGTGGGGGCGGTGGACGACTGGATGAAGCTCACCCGCCCGGACCACCGGGGCATGCGGCCCATGCGGAAGCTCCGGCTGCAGGCCCTGGTGGCCGCGGTGGTGGTGACCGTGCTCTGGCTGGCGGTCCGCCGCGAGCCGGGGCTCACCTCCCTGCAGATGCCCATCGTGAAGGAGTGGGTCTTCGACCTGGGCCCCCTCTACCTCCTGGTGGGCTTCGTGGTCATCGTGGGCACCTCGAACGGGGTGAACTTCACGGACGGGATGGACGGCCTGGCCATCGGCGGCGTGGCGATCACCTCCCTCACCTTCCTGGCCATCGCCTACATCACGGGCTGGGCGGACGTGGCCCGGTACCTCCACATCATCTACGTGCCCGGGGCCTCGGAGCTGGCCGTGTTCCTGGCCGCGGTGGTGGGGGCGGGGCTCGGGTTCCTGTGGTTCAACTGCTTCCCCGCCCAGGTCTTCATGGGCGACACGGGGTCCCTCGCCCTGGGGGCGGCCCTGGGCTACGTGGCGTTCGTCTGCCGGCAGGAGATGGTCCTCCTGGTGGCCGGGCTCATGTTCGTGGCGGACGGCATCTCGGTGATCCTGCAGATCGCCTCCTACCGGTTGACGGGACGGAAGCTCCTCCCGTTCGCCCCGCTCTCCAACTGGTGGATCCTGCGCGGCCAGCACGAGGTGAAGGTGACGATCCGGTACTGGATCGTGATGGCGCTCATGGGAGCCCTCTCCCTGGTTCTCCTGAAGGTGCGGTGACGGATTGAGCACGGCGAGCGAAAGGCGGGGGGGACCGGGCCTCGCGGGGGCGATCACCGCCCTCGCCCTGGCCCTCACCGCGCTCGGGCTCCTCATGATCTACTCCTCGAGCACGTGGTGGGGGGCCCGCCGCTACGGGAACCCCTGGCACTTCATCGAGCGCCAGGCCATCGGGGCCCTGCTGGGGGTCGGGGTCCTCCTCCTCTTCTCGTTCCTTCCCTACCGCGTGTGGAGGACCCGGGCCGGGCGCAACGCCCTCCTGGGGGCGGCGGTGGCCCTCCTCGTGCTGGTTCTCGTGGCGGGCCGCCGCTTCAACGGGGCCCGCCGGTGGCTCCGCTTCCTGGGCACCGGCTTCCAGCCCTCGGAGCTCGCCAAGCTCGCGGCGGTGGTGTGGGCCGCGGGCTGCGTGGTGCGGCGCGACCTCGACCTCGCGGACTTCCGGAAGGGGTTCCTCCCCGCCGTCCTGCCCGTGGCCCTCCTGTCCGCGCTCACGCTGGTGGAGCCCGATTTCGGAACCGCCTTCTTCATCGGTGTGCTGGGGCTCTTCGTGCTGGCCCTGGGCGGCATGAGGATGCGGCACCTCCTGGTCACGGGGGCCGTGGTCCTCCCCGCGGCCGCCGCGGTGATGATCGCCCGCTTCGATTACGTGGGGGAACGCTTCCGGAGCTTCTTCGGGGGCTCCCCCGGATACCAGGTGCGGCAGTCGCTCATCGCCCTGGGCTCGGGGGGGCTTTGGGGCCGGGGCATCGGCGCGGGCACCGGGAAGCTCTTCTTCCTGCCGGAGGTGGCGGGGGACTTCATCTTCCCCTCGTTCGCGGAGGAGGCCGGCTTCGTGGGGGCGGCGGTGGTGATCCTGCTCTTCGGCGCCTTCCTCCTGCTCGGCTTCCGGATCGCGCGGAAGGCCCTCGCCCACGACCCCTTCGCCTTCTTCCTGGCCACGGGGATCGCGGTGTGGATCGGGACGCAGGCCGCCGTGAACCTGGCGGTGGTGAGCGGCTCCGCGCCCACCAAGGGCATCGCCCTGCCCTTCATCTCGTACGGCAGCTCCTCCCTGGTGGTGACCCTGGCCGCCACCGGCATCCTCGCGAACGTGGCCCGTTCCTTTCAGGGGAGGGAGAGGATCGGCCTGGTGGGGAGGGCCGGATGAGAGACGCGCGGGGACCCTGCGTGGCCCTGGCGGGCGGCGGCACGGGAGGACACCTCTTCCCGGGGCTGGAGGTGGCCCGGACCCTGCTCGGCGAGGACGGCCGGCCCGTGCTCTTCGGGAGCGGGCGGGCGCGGGAGGCGGACTGGGTGGGCACCCGGGCGCGCCGGATCCCCCTCGACTCCCCCATGCTCCCGCGGCGGGGGACCGAGGTGCCGGGGTACTGCTGGAGGCTCCTCCGGGCCGTGGGGGTCTCCCTGGGAGAGATCCGCCGCCGCCGGCCGGCGCTGGTGATGGGGCTCGGGGGCTACGCCTCCGTGGCCCCCGGCATCGCCGCCCTCCTGGCGCGGCGGCCGCTCCTCCTCCTGGAGCAGAACGTGGTGCCCGGCAAGGCGAACCGGCTCCTGGCGCGGCTGGGCGGCCGGGTGGCGGCCGCGCACGCGGAGTCGCTGGACTACCTGCCTCGGCGCGCGCGGGACCGGTCGCGGGTGGTGGGGAATCCCGTGCGGCGGAGCCTGTTCGCGGGGCGCCGGGATCCCGCCCGCTTCGGCCTGGCGGCGGGACGTCCCGTGCTGCTCGTCATGGGGGGAAGCCAGGGGGCGCGGGAGCTGAACCGCCGGGTGCTCGCCGCCGCGGACCGGGTGGCGGCGCGCGGCGCGCAGGTCATCCACCTCACGGGCCCCCGCGATCTCCCGGCGGCGCGGCGGGCCTGGTCGGCGGTGGGGGTCCGGGCGTTCTGCCGCGGGTTCCTGGAGGGCATGGGGGACGCCTACGCCACCGCGGACCTGGTGGTGTGCCGGGCGGGAGGGACCACGCTGGCGGAGCTCGCGGCGCTGGGGAAGGCCGCGGTCCTGGTGCCCTATCCCCACCACGCCGACCGGCACCAGGAGCGGAACGCCCGGGCCGCGGTGCGGGCGGGGGCGGCCCGTCTCGTCCGGGAGGCGGAGCTCGACCCGGCCCGCTTCGAGGCGGAGGTGCTCGACCTCCTGGATGACCGGGAGGCCCGGCGGCGGATGGAGGCGGCGGGGAGGAGGCTCGGGGCCCCGGACGCGGCCCGGCGCGCGGCGGAGTTCGCGCGGGAGCTGGCGCGGGAGGGACGGCGATGAGCCGCGGGCTCCTGGCCCGGCCCCGGAGGGCGCACCTGGTGGGCATCGGGGGCTCCGGGATGAGCGGGATCGCGGCCGCCCTGGCGGCGAAGGGGCACCGGGTGACGGGCTCCGACCTCCGGGACGGGCCGGTCGTGGAGGAGCTCCGGGAACGGGGCATCCCGGTGCACATCGGCCACGCGGCGGAGAACCTCCCCGGGGACGCGGACCTCCTCGTCCGCTCCGCGGCGGTCCGGGACGACAATCCCGAGGTGCGGGAGGCCCGGCGGCGCGGGCTCGAGATCGTGAAGTACGCGGAGGCGCTGGGGGGGCTCATGGCCGGCTCCCGGGGCGTGGCGGTGGCGGGAACGCACGGCAAGACGACCACGTCCGGGCTCCTCGCCCACGTGCTCGTCCGGAGCGGAAGGGATCCCACGTTCCTGGTGGGGGGACGGGTGCGGGCCCTGGAGGCCTCCTCGCACGTGGGGTCCGGGGACGTGCTGGTGGCCGAGGCGTGCGAGTACGACCGTTCCTTCCTCCACCTCTGCCCGGAGGTGGCGGTGGTCACGAACATCGACGAGGACCACCTGGACTACTACTCGGGGCTGGCGGAGATCACCGAGGCCTTCCTCACCTTCGCCCGGCTGCTCCCGGAGCACGGGCTGCTCGTCACCCTGAACGAGCTCTCCGACGTGTTCGGGCCCGGCTCCGGCATCCGCTGCCCCCGGGAGACCGTGGGGATCGGGGACTGGGCGGACTGGCGGGCCACCGACCTGGACCTCTCCGGGCCGCTCACCCGGTTCACGGTGCGGCACGGAGACGATCCTCCCTGGCCCGCGGCGGTGCGGCTCACGGGCTGCCATAACGTGCTGAACGCCCTGGCGGTGGTGGCGGTCTGCGCCCACCTGGGCCTCGACCGGGAGGAGGTGGGCCGGGCGCTCATGGAGTTCCCGGGGGTGGCGCGGCGGCTGGAGCTGAAGTTCCGGAGGGGGGGCGTGACGGTCCTCGACGACTACGCGCACCACCCCGCGGAGATCCGGGCCACCCTGCGCTCGATCCGGGCGTCGTATCCCGGGAGCCGGATCTGGTGCGTGTTCCAGCCGCACCAGGCGAGCCGCACGCGGTTCCTCCTCCGGGAGTTCGCGGCGGCGCTCTCGGGGGCGGACCAGGTGGTGGTGCCGGAGATCTTCTTCGCGAGGGACACGGAGGAGGAGCGCCGCCGGGTGTCGTCGAAGGACCTGGTGAAGAAGGTGATGAACCTGGGGACGCGGGCCCGGCACGTACCGGGCTTCGCGGACATCGTGAAGCTGCTCCTCGGGGAGCTGAGGCCGCGGGACGTGCTCGTCACCATGGGGGCGGGGGACGTGTACCGGATCGCCGACGAGGTGGCCGCGCGGCTGGAGGGATATGGAAGCGCGAGCATACCCGCTTGACCGGATGACGTCGTTCCGGATCGGGGGACCCGCGGAGCGGTTCGCGGCGCCCCGATCGGTGGCGGAGCTCCGCCGGCTGCTCGCCCGGGCGGCGGGGGAGGGAATCCCGGTGCGGGCCATGGGAGCGGGGCGGAATCTCCTGGTGGACGACCGGGGGGTGGAGGGGCTCGTGATCTCCCTGGCGCGGCTCCGGCGGATCACGCGGTGCGGGAACCTCCTCGTGGCGGAGGCGGGCGCGGGGACCACCGCGTTCGTGAACCGGGCCGTGCGGGAGGGGCTCGCGGGGTTCGAGTGCCTGGTGGGGGTGCCGGGCACGATGGGGGGGGCGGTGAGGATGAACGCGGGCGGCCGCCACGGGGCGCTCGGCGACCGGGTGGTGTGGGTCTCCGGGCTGACGCGCACGGGCGAGCCGTGGCGCTTCGGCCGCGGCGCCTGCGGCTTCCGCTACCGGGGCAGCGGCCTGGGGGGGACCTTCGTCACGGAGGTGGCGGTGGAGATGACCCCGTCGGGGGCGGACCTGGCGGCACGGCGGAGGGCGATCTTCGCGGCCAAGCGGGCCACCCAGCCCCTCTTCGCGGCCACCGCGGGCTGCATGTTCCGGAACCCCTCCCTCCCCGGGGGGGAGAGCGCCGGCTGGCTCCTGGATCGGGCGGGGGCGAAGGGGCTCCGGGCGGGCGGGGCGGTGGTCTCCCCGCTCCACGCGAACTTCATCGTGAACCGGGGCGGGGCCACGTTCGCGGACGTGATGTCGCTGATCCGGACCGCGCACCGGATGGTGCGGGATCGGTTCGGCGTGGACCTGGCCCTGGAGGTGGAGATCTGGGCGCGCACCAGGGAAGAGGAGGTATGGGCGGGGCTTTCGGCATGAGGCGGGCCGCCGGGGGCGCGGGGCGGAGGCCGGCGGGAGGCCGGGGCCCTTCCGGCTTGATCGCGGAAGGGGCCGGTGCTACCATCGTGGCTCCATCCTGCGCAGGTCCCGGGGGGAAGGCCCCCGGGGCACCCGAAGGGCGACTTTTGGTCTCGGTTTCCAGGGCGAAGTGTGCGTCCGCCGCCCCGGTGGACGGAAAGGAGAGACGTGCCGATGATCATGCCGGAGAAGCTCACCCTCAGTGATTTCGTCACCCGCCGGCTTCACCCGGTGAAGGTCACGATCCAGCTCCTCACCCACGAGCTCAAGAGCCACACGGAGAAGGACGTGACGTCGATCGACGCCGCCCTGCTCGGCTCGGCGATCAGCACGCTGGAGCTGTTCGTGGAGGACTACGAGAAGCTCGTGGAGAAGTCGGGAACCGCGAAGCCGCAGCCCGCGGTGGAGCGGAAGTTCGTCGGCGAAGAAGCCAAGAAGTAGGCGGGGTCCCGCCGGGAGGACCGGGCCGGGCGGCGCCCGGTCCCCGGCGACCGTTCGGGCCCGGCCGAGAGGACGAGCTTGAACGAGCGGCAGGCGAACGACGGGAACCGGATCCGGCGCGCGGTGCGGTTCACCCTCGTCCTCGTGCTCCTGGCCGCGGGATGGCGCGGGCTCGAGTACGCGCGCGCCTACGCGGAGACGCGGCCCTCCTTCCTCGTGGACCCCGCCCGCTGCCGGCTGGCGGCGCGTCCCCCCTGGATGACGCGGGAGGACGTGCAGTCGGTGCGGCGGGACAGCGGTCTCCTGGGCCGGCGCTACTCCTTCTTCACCCCGGGCCTCGCGGATCTCTTCGCGCGGGCCTTCGCCCGCTCCCCCTGGATCCGGAGGGTGCGGGCGGTGCGGCTCGTGTACCCA